>JBIPOX010000096.1:0-5560 GCA_044378785.1 Novosphingobium sp. | reverse complement strand
CTGACGCTGGCCATCTCGCAAGGCTCGCTGCGGCGCGGCTCGGCCGCTTGCTATCTCGACATCAGCCACCCGGAGATCGAGGAATTCCTCGAAATCCGCAAACCCTCGGGCGATTTCAACCGCAAGGCGCTCAACCTGCACCACGGCGTGCTCGTCACCGACGATTTCATGGACGCTGTGCGCGACGGTGCCGAGTTCGAGCTGAGGAGCCCCAAGGACGGCTCGGTGCGGGGCAAGGTCGATGCGCGCTCGCTTTTCCAGAAGCTGGTCGAGACGCGCCTTGCGACGGGCGAGCCCTATATCGTGTTCTCCGACACGGTGAACCGGACCATGCCCAAGCATCACCGCGACCTCGGCCTCAAAGTTTCGACCTCGAACCTGTGCTCGGAGATTACCCTGCCGACGGGCCGCGACCACCTTGGCAACGATCGCACCGCGGTGTGCTGCCTGTCCTCGCTCAATCTCGAGACCTGGGACGACTGGGCCGAGGACAAGCTGTTCATCGAGGACGTGCTGCGCTTCCTCGACAACGTGCTGCAGGACTATATCGACCGCGCCCCTGACGAGATGGCGCGCGCCAAGTATTCGGCGATGCGCGAGCGTTCGGTTGGCATGGGGGTAATGGGCTTCCACTCGTTCCTGCAGATGAAGAACATCGCCTTCGAAAGCGCCATGGCCAAGAGCTGGAACATCAAGATGTTCCGCCACATCCACGCCAAGGCCAACGAGGCCTCGATGCTGCTCGCCAATGAGCGCGGACCTTGCCCCGATGCTGCCGATCAGGGAGTGATGGAGCGCTTTTCGTGCAAGATGGCGATCGCGCCGACTGCGTCGATCTCGATCATTTGCGGCGGCACTTCGGCCTGCATCGAGCCGATCCCGGCCAATATCTACACGCACAAGACCCTGTCGGGCAGCTTTGTCGTCAAGAACCCCTATCTGCAGAAACTGCTGGCGGCCAAGAGCAAGGATTCGAACAACGTCTGGAACTCGATTCTCGAGCAGGGCGGTTCGGTGGCGCACCTCGATTTCCTCACGCCCGAGGAAAAGGCGACCTACAAGACCAGTTTCGAGATCGACCAGCGCTGGCTGCTCGAATTCGCGGCGGACCGCACCCCCTATATCGACCAGGCGCAGTCGCTGAACCTGTTCATCCCCGCCGATGTCGACAAGTGGGACCTGATGATGCTGCACTTCCAGGCCTGGGAGAAGGGCATCAAGTCGCTGTATTACCTGCGCAGCAAATCGGTGCAGCGCGCCGGCTTCGCTGGCGGGGTCGAGGCAGACAACACCTCTGAAGCGCCCCGGTTCGAGCTGAGCGCAGGCGACAGCACCGACTATGACGAGTGCCTGGCCTGCCAGTGAGTTACGAGGCTGGGGTGAGCAGGCGGACATGCCAACCGGCCTGCTGATCATCGGCGTCATCACGCTGCCGCTGGCGCTCGCCTCGATCATATTCGGGATGCGCCTTGCCCGGCGGACCGAGCCGCTCAAGCGCGGCATCTTCCGTCCATCGGCCGGTCTAATTGCAGATCCGGCCGAGAAACTCGCTGCGACCAGACGAATCGGGCGGGCGTGATCATGGGGGTATTGCTGCTTGTCATGCTGACCTTGCTGATCGCGCAGGAAATCCGCGAGGGACGGCTCGGGACGTGGTGCTGGCCCGCCTGTTGTTCTGACCGGCACGGTCAAACGCGACCGCAAGCCCTGCCCCCGGGCCGTGTCCGACCGGCCAATTGCTTGCCTTTCGGCCTGAAACCTCTCAATTTGCGCCGAGACGATTCGTCTGTTGTTCCTGCGGAGTGCACCGTCCGATGGCCCGGTTAAGGCTGCAATCCCTCGTCACCACTCCGCACAACGCGCATTACGAAGGCGCATTCGACGAAACCACGCTGCGCTGGTACCGGATCTGCGCGCTCGACAAGGTGGCGAACATAGCCTCCAGCCTCGAGAGCGTTGGCACGCGCGGCATCGAGCGCGTGCTCGAGGTCGGCTGCGGCACCGGCGCGGTCCTGCTCGAGGCAAAGCGCGCAGGAATTGGCACCGAGCATCTGGGCATCGATCTGGCCGATCCAGATATGCATCGCCAGCCCGGCTTGTCCGAAGCGGGCATTGCGCTTTCCACCTACGACGGCGTGACTATCCCGTTCGAGGATGCCAGCTTCGATCTTGTCTATGCCAGCCACGTGCTCGAACACGTGCCGGACGAACGCGGGTTCCTGGCCGAGCTGGCGCGGGTTTGCGCCGGCTGGATCTACATCGAGGTGCCTTGCGAGGTGCACCTGCGCACCTCGATGCGCGCCTTGCAGACCACGCTGGGTATCGGGCACATCAACGCCTACACCCCCGAGACGCTGGCGCTGACGCTGACAACCTCCGGGCTGCCGCCAGTCGAAACCCAGATATTCGACCATAGCGACGAGATCTATGCTTTCACCTCGGGTCCGCTGAAGGCGCGGGCCAAGGCGGCGTTGCGGCGCAGCATGCTGGCGGCCAGTCCGCGCCTCGCCAGCCGCCTGCTGACCTATCATGTCGGCGCGCTGATCGACGTGGCAAGCCTGCGGGCGGCAGCCCAGGCGGCTTGATCCTCAGCCTGCGCCCATCGCAGTGAAATACCAGGCGTAAAACACGCTCCAGCCCAGCACGAACAGCGCCGCGATCGCGCGCCCCGACAGCCTCGGGCGCAGGACATTCCCGATCGCGAAAAACACCGCCGCAATCAGCAGGAAGCGCGGCAGGCGGGCAAGCACCGAGGTGAGGAAAAAGTCCGCTGCGCCGCTGCCGTCTCCCGCCGCGGCTAGGGCAAAGAGCTTGTAGGGCACGCCCGAGAACGATCCGGCAAGCATCGCTGCGAACCCGTCCGTGCGCCAGTGTGCCGCCGTGCCGTCGATCAGCGCGGGAGTGATCGCTGGCAGCGCTGCCATCGCCGCCCGCGCGCCTGCCGGGTCGCTGCGCGCCCAGGCGATCACGGCCAGCCCACCCAGCGCTGCAAACAGCGCCGCCAGCAAAGCCGCGCGCCAAGCAGCTCGCCAGCCGCCCCGCAGCGCAAGGGCAGAAATCGGCACGTCGGCAACAATGAACAGCAGCAAGGCCTCGGCAAATGCCCAAGCCGCAACCATAGCCATGCCTGCCATGGCTCAGACCGTGAAAAAGTAGCTGGTCAGGTGAAAGAACACCGGCGCGGCAAAGCTTACCGAATCCATCCGGTCCATTGCCCCGCCGTGGCCCTCGATCATCGTGCCCCAGTCCTTTGCGCCCAGGGAACGCTTGACCGCCGACAGCACCAGCCCGCCGACGAAACCTGCCGTGACTATCGCCAGTGCCATGCCTGCGGCCTGCACCGGCGTGAACGGCGTGATCCAGAACAGCGCCGCGCCGATCGCGGTGGCAGCCAGCCCGCCACCGATCAGCCCTTCCCAGGTCTTGGCCGGACTGACCCGCGGCGCGACCTTGTGGCGGCCCAGCAGCTTTCCGAAGACATATTGCAGCACGTCGGAAAGCTGCACCACGGTGATCAGGAAGAACAGCAGCAGGAAGTTTTCGCCAAAGCCCGGTATTTCGAGCAGCAACAGCGCCGGGGCGTGGCTGATGCAGAACACGGTGAGCATCAATGCCCATTGGATGCGCGCGCTCCTTTGCAGGAAATCGGCGGTCTCGCCCTGCAGCACTGCCAGCACCGGCAACAGCAGGAAGGCCCAGACCGGGATCAGGATTGTCGTCATCGACAGCCAGCCAGTCGCCAGCAGCCAGTACTGCAAGGGAATGAACAGATAGAAGGCGGCGACCACGGCGCGGTGGTCCTCGGCCCGGGTCGGAGTGATCGAGAGGAACTCGCGCAGGCAATAGAAGCTGACCAGCGCGAACAGCACGATAGTGACGATCTTGCCGAAAGTGAAGGCTACGGCGAAGACCGCGATCATTCCCCACCACGCCTTGATCCGGGCGTTGAGGTTCTCGACCGTGGCGCGGCCCTCCTCGCTCGCCACGCGCAGCGACAGCACCCAGCCGGCCAGCGAGGCGAGCAGCAGAATGGCGAGCACGCCGCCAAACAGCATGGCCATGGTCGGGCTGACCGACAGGCTGACAATGAAGTCGGTGTTCATGCTGCCGCTGCTCCTTCGGCCAAGTCGCACACCGCCTGCCGGGCGCGGGTGAGGAATGCTGCCTTGTCCTCAGCCTCGTCGAACTGCACCGGCGCGCCGAAATTGGCGACGCAACTGATCGGCGCGGGCAGGATCGCCCCCTTTGGATAGGCGCGGGCAAGATTGGCGAGATAGACCGGGACCAGCTGGACTTGCGGAAAATCGCGCGCAAGATGGTGAAGCCCCGCCTTGAACGGGCCAGGCAGCGTCTCCTTGCCGCGTGTGCCATCGGGAAAGATGATCAGCGATTCGCCCGCTTCCAGCACTTCGCGCAAGGGTGCCAGCGGATCGCGGTTGCGGCCCCGGTCGACCAGCACCGCGTTGAGCACCTTGATGGCGACGAAACGGGTCAGCGCGTTCCTGCCCCAGTAATCGCTGGCAGCGACCGGGTGCGTCGTGCGCTGCAAGGCTTCGGGCAGTGCCGCCCACAGGATCACGGTATCGAGATGACTGCCGTGGTTGGCGAAATAGATGCGCTGCGCCGGTTCCGGCCCGCAGCCGCGCCAGCGGGCATGGCCGCCGACCAGAAAGCGGGTGAGCGCGAACAGCACCTGCCTTGCCAGCCAGGTCATGCCTGCTCGCTCCGTGCCCTGAGCAGGCGAGCGATGCGTGCGGTGCGTATCGCGCAGGTCAGCAAGGCTCCGATCACGATGATCCACAAGGCCCAGACGACTGCCGCATGGCCGGGCAGGAATGCAGCAAGCACCGCGCCTAGCGTCAGGACGAACATGCGGTGCTGCTTGGCCATCGGCCCGACAAAATCCTGCGGCAGGCCAAGCGCGCCGCCACTGGCGCGGACATAGGCAGTGGCCACGGCAAGCACGGTTGCGCCATAGCCGAGCTCGGGCGCGCCTGCGCCGTAACCTGCTGCGACCAGCAGCAGCGCGTCCTCGATCCGGTCGGGCAATTCGTTGAACAGAGGGCCAGTGGCGCTTGCCTTGCCCTGCTCGACCGCGACTAGCCCGTCGAGCATATTGGCAAGCAGGCGGATCTGGATCCCAAGTGCGCCAAGCAGCCAGAACAGCGGATTTTCAGGCGCATGCAGCATTGCACCGGCACCCAGCGCGGCGGCACCAATGCCCAGCACCGAAATGGCATTGGGGGTGATGCCCATGGCACCAAGCGCCTGCGCAAGCCCTCTCGCCCAGCCTGCCTGCCGCGTCTTCAAGGGCCGCCGGTTCTCGATTTCAGCCATACCGCCCCCGTTTCAACTGCAACCCGTCAAGAGATCGTGGTCTGGACCCCAGTATCCCGACACCGGAATCCTATATCTCGCAATTTGGCGTAATGCTGGGCATGTCAATGATCGTTCGATCACAGAATCAGAGCAGATCGCTGCGATGCGCCGTAAGCCACGATCTGAGCGTGGTCGGTTCACGCTCGAGGATTTGGCTGCTCCATTCACTGCCAAAAAAGGC
>JBIPOX010000095.1:0-5571 GCA_044378785.1 Novosphingobium sp. | reverse complement strand
GGCCGCGGGTGTGGCAGTAGATCAGGTCGGGCTTGATCGCCTTGAGGCTCTCGTAATCGACGCCGAGCCGCACTGCCGCGTCATAGCGCATGTTGTGCTGGACCACATCGGCGGTGCGCACCAGATCGCGCAGTACTTCCATGCCGCGCGGGTCCTTGAGATTGAGCGCGACCGAACGCTTGTTGCGGTTCGAGGTATAGGCGATGTGGTTCTTGTGCCAGTAGGTGTCGTAGAAGGCGTTGATCTTGATGACGTCGGCACCAAGGTCGGCCAGCACCTGACAGCCGAACGGCCCAGCAATTGCCAGCCCCAGATCGAGCACGCGAATGCCAGCCAGCGGCGCGGCGAGCGTGCCGGCGCTGCTTGTCGGAGCAGGCGCGGCTGTGGCCTTCAGTGCCTCTGCCTCGGCCCTGATTTCGGCAGTATGCTGCCCGGCTGCCGGGGCGGGTCCGCCAAGCTCGCCAGGGGTCTTTTCCATCTCGATGACGCGCCCGACCTGACGGATCGGCCCCAGTTCGGGATCGACGATCTCGCGCACGCAGCCATCGGCAAGCATGATCGGATCAGCCAGCGCGGTCTCGGGCGAGCGAGCTTCCTGCATCGGCACGTCGGCGGCGGCGGCGGCAGACAGCCAGTCATCGCAACCGAATTTCGCCATGCGTTCCATCAGGATCGGCTGGTAGTGGCCGATCACCCAGCCTTCGGACACGCCGCTGCCGAAGCGGTTGGGATCGTTCATCACCGACAGGTCGGGATTGTGCTCGATGGCATCGCCTTCCGACGCCTCGATAATAAAGCGCGGATTGGGCACCCAGGCGTGAATCCAGCGCCCGTCCTTGCATTCGAAATGGCCCTTGGGCGTGCGCGAGCAGTTGATCCAGGTGTTGAAATCCTCTGCCTCGGGATTCTCGGTGCGCTGCCAGGCCATGATCGCAGCGGCGCAGGCGCCCTGGAACAGGCTGGTCTCGACATGCTGACCGCGCCCTGTGGTCTCGCGCGCGACAAGCGCGGCCTCGATGCCGCAGATCAGGGCATAGAAGGCACCCATGCTAGGCGCGGGCATGGCGGTAGTCATCGGGCCTTCGCGCGGCGGGCCTTGCAGCCAGTCCCACGGCGCCTCGTAGCCTTCGAGCGGATCATCGCCGCCCGACATGTGGATGTTGCCCGTCTCGGGCCAGCTGCGATGCTCCCAGTTGAGGCCTGAGCGCGCTGCGACCAGGAGGTCGTAGCCCGGCCGATCGGCGTGAGAGGTGTCGCGGCCCCAGGCGGTGACCGAGGCGTGGATCAGGCGCGGGTTGAGCGCGTGCAGCGTCTCGTAGCCGATGCCGAGCCGATCTGCCGTGCCTGGCGAGAAGCTCTCGATCAGCACGTCGGCGTGGGCGGCGAGGCTGAGGAAAACCTCAAGGTCAGCAGGGTCCTTCAGGTCAAGAATGGCGCTGCGCTTGCCGCGCTGCCAGGTCTTGTAGCCAAGCCGGGTGCGATCATTGTCACGAAAGGGATCGCCGCCGGGCGGCTCGATCTTGACGACATCCGCGCCCTGGTCGGCGAGCATCATGCCGGCCATCGGCCCGGAAATGCCCCACGAAAGGTCCAGCACCCTCAAGCCTTGCAGCACGCCCGCCATTGCCCGCTCTCCTCTCTCTGCGCCTGCCCCTGCTTTCGCCACCGGGCGCATTGCGCGACTGTGTTACATTGTGTAACATCTAGCCGTTACATCATGTAACATCGATTCGCAAGAGGGGGTGAGGGATTAAGGCGTGAGCGCGGGACAATCCGGCTATGCGCGCAAGCGCACCCAATCGGCCCAGGCGCTCGATGCCGACGACGCGCGGACGCGCGAAACGCGCGATGCGATCATTGCGGCGGCACGCCACGTTCTGCTTGACAAGGGCTACACTGCTGCCCGGGTCGAGGACATTGTCCTGCGCGCGGGCATTTCGCGCCCGACCTTCTACCGCCACTTCAAGGACAAGTTCGAGGTCGCCAAGGCCTGGCATGCGATCTCGCGCGACCGTGCGCTTGGACCGTGGGGGGTGCTGGCCGAGATCGACTTCCGCGACCCTGGCGAAGTGCGGCGCTGGCTCGACAGCCTGCTCGATGCCCATGCGGCGATGCGTGACGAGCTGATCGTCTGGGCCGGGATGAGTTCGGCGGAGCCCGATTACCTGATGCGGGTGCCGCGCCAGATGCCCGGCCTGATCGAGCGGCTGGGCGAGGCAATCCCCGCCTTCGCCGGCGCGCAGGAGCAGGCAGCTGGGCAGGGGCAGGGCGAGGCAGGGCCGGTCTGGGTCGAGGCCTATCTGCTGCTCGAGCATCTGTCCTACACCTGCACCTGGCTAACCCTTGGCAACCATCCGATCAGCCGGGCGCAATCGCTCGATTATTTTGCGCAGCGGCTGGAACGTTTCATTGCCCGCCATGACTCAAGCGCCGGTTGATCCGGCGCGGCGCAGCCCCTATCGCCGGGTGCGAGGCTAGCAACGAGAGGATGCGCGAGTGATCGATTACGGGATGCAGGGCAAGGTAGCGCTGGTGACGGGTGCGGGCAGCGGCATTGGCCGCGCTTCGGCGCTGGTCTTCGCCCGCTCGGGCGCGGCGGTGATGGTCAGCGACGTCAACGAGGCAGGTGGCGCTGAGACTGTCGCCATGATCGAGGCAGCGGGCGGTAAGGCCGTGTTCCAGCGCTGCGACGTCGGCAATGGCGAGGATATTGCCGCGCTGGTCGATGGTACGGTCGGCACCCTCGGGCGGCTCGACTATGCCTTCAACAATGCCGGGATCAACGTGCTCACCGCCGACGAATACGAGGACGCAGTTTGGGAGCGGGCAATCGGCGTCAACCTGACCGGCGTGATGCGCTGCATGCGCGAGGAAGCGCGGGTCATGCTGGCCAATGGCGGCGGCGCAATCGTCAACACCGCCTCGATCAACGGCCTGGTCGGCAATCCTGCCCAGCCTGCCTATACCGCCGCCAAGCACGGGGTTGTCGGCCTCACCCGCCACGCCGCGCTGCGCTGGGCGCAGCAGGGCATTCGCGTCAATGCAGTGTGCCCCGGCGTGATCGAGACTGGCATGACCGCGCCGCTGTTTGCCGATCCGAACATGAAAAAGGTCGTCGATTCGATGACGCCGATGGGGCGCAGCGGCAAGCCCGGTGAAATCGCCGAGGCGGTGGTCTGGCTGTGCTCCGACGCGGCAAGTTTCGTCACTGGCCATCCGATGGTGATCGACGGCGGCGCGACGGCGGTTTAGGTTTAGGCTTCGGTGCCTTCGGGCGGGTCGTCGATCGTTCCGTAGGTAAAGCCGCGGCGCATCGATTCCTCCACCAGCAGGTGAGTGAAGGGGAACATCGCCTCGATATCGACGCCGCGTTGCGCGAAGACCTTGCGGATCTGCTCGATCTGCTTGCGCGTCCCGCCCAGCTGGTGGACGCCGTTGTACAGGTGCCCCTTGGGCCGGAACGGGTCCGGCGAGATCGCGCTCTGGCGGAACACGTCGCTCGATCCCGAGCAGGTCGGCAGCAGTTTCGCTGCCGCCTCGACATCGATGCCGAGCTTGCCGATCAGCAGAGCCTCGTCGCGTGCAGTGACGAGATGCGCGGCATAGAAGAGGTTGTTGAGCAACTTGGCGACTTGCCCTGAACCGAGCCCGCCCATCCGCAGCGCGTTCTCGGCAGTAACGTCGAGTGCGGGCCTGATCGCCTCGAACACCGCCGGGTCATCGCAGCCGATCGGCATCGACAGAAGGCCATCATGGGTGCGCTGCGGCCCGCCGCTGACTGGCGCGTCGACGACATGCACACCGTATGGCCGTGCCGCCTCGGCGACTGCTTCACAGGTTTCGGGATAGACCGTCGAATGGATGACGATGACGCTGCCTGGGGCCATGCCTGTCGCCATATTCTGATCGACGCAGACATCGAGCACCTGGGCATCGACATCGACGATGACGAGGACGATGTCGCTGGCCGCGCCCAGCTCGGGCATGCTGGGCGCGAAATGGCCGCCGCGCCGGGTAAATTCCTCGATCACTTCGGGTCGCCGCGCGTAGAAAGCGAAGGGCCAGCCGTGCTCGATGTAGAGGCGCGCCATCGGTTGGCCCTGATCGCCAAGGCCGACCATGCCGATGCGGCGCAGCTCGCGCATTTCCGCCATCCCGTCTCTCCCCTCAGCTGCGTGCGATTGAAGTGACTCAATGCACTCACCGGGGTGTAGGGTCTAGTCGAAGTTGGCCTGGCCGCCGTCGAGCGGGATCGTCGCTCCGGTAAGATAAGCGAATTCCGGTCCGCACAGGGCCGTCACTGCAGCGCCGATATCGCCCTCGAGGCTGCCGATCCGGCCCAGCGGGATCGACTTGACGAATGCGGCGGCTTCCTCCGGGAAGTTCTCGGTCCACCACTGCAGCCCTGGCGAAAGCGCGTGCGGCGCGATGGTGAGGACGCGGATATTCTCGCTGCCCCATTCGGAGGCAGCCGCACGGCCAAGTACGCGGATCGCCTGCTTGACCGCGCCATAGGGGCCGTAACCGGCCATGTCCCAGCGCACCCCGGCCGAAGTTGCCATGTTGACGATCACCCCGCCGCCGCGCGTGGCAAGGTGCGGGCGGGCAAGTTTCATGAAGCGGAACGTAGCGAGGGGACCGCTCTCGAACCCGGCGGTAAAGGCCTCGTCGGTCACTTCGTCGAGCGTGCCGAGCGGCACTTCCTGCGCATTGTTGACCAGCAGGTCGAGCCCGCCATAGGCTTGCAGAGCGGCGTCGATTGTCGCCTGCATGTCGCCAAGCGACTTGACGTTGCACGCCACCGCAATCGCCTTGCCGCCGCGAGCGACGATCTCGGTGGCGGCATTCTCCACCTTGTCGAGCGTGCGCCCGCCAAGCACCACATTCGCGCCCGCCGCGCTCATCGCGCAGGCAATGCCAAAGCCTACGCCCTGGCCAGCGCCGGTGATGATCGCGGTCTTGCCGGTCAGGTCAACCATGGTTTGCTCCAAATGAAATCAGGTGGCGGATGTTCTGCATCTCGTCGGGCTTGAGCCCGCGGGTCGCCAGCCACTGGAGGCTGACCTTGGTTTCCTCAGCCATCGGTCCGACCAGTTCGATGATCCGGTCATACTCGCTGCGCTTGATCTTCCACCGGCCGTCTTCGCGAACATATTTGTCGCGATAGATTGCCGAACCGGTGGTTTGCGAGCGTTGCCCGGCGTGGATGAAGATGTCGTAGAGATACCAGATGCCCTCGGCTTCATCGTCGCCGGTCAGGGTGATCTCGGGCATGATGCCAATGTGCATGGCGACCGCTTCGGAATGAAAGCTGTTCTTGAGGAACGTCATCAGTTCGGCCTTGCCGGTGGTCTTCACCAGATACTGGCCGCCCCGATATTCCACGGTCACATCATCGGTGAACAGGGTCTCGACCAGATCCCATTCGGCAGTATCCATGCCGCGATAGTAGCGGTGCTTTAGCAGCTTGATGTCCTCGAAGTCGGACAATTGCTGAAGTGTGTAAGCCATCGCATCGATCTCCCCATTATCGTTGTTGTTGTCCAGCTTCAGCCATCGGGGAGTAACCCG
>JBIPOX010000094.1:0-5603 GCA_044378785.1 Novosphingobium sp. | reverse complement strand
AGATAGGGCGTCAGTTCGGAGACAAACGGCGCCTCCTTGCGGTTGAGCATGTTGCCGCCGTCGATACTCAACTTGATCGCAATGCGGTCCTTCTCGATGTCGCTGCGCTTGAGATTGAGCATCACGCCATTGGCAAAGCGCAGCCGCCGGATGGCGAGGCGAGGATCGATCGCGTCGCTCACGATTGTGCCAGGCGTGCCGAAATCGGTATAGGCGAAGGTCGTGGCAGTGCGCGCCTCGTCACGGGTTATGCGCGCGCGCATCGCCTCGTTCCAGGCAGCGCGGATCGCCTTGTCGCCGCCCTCAGGCTCGAACCGTCCGCGAAACCGCAGCAGCGGATCGTCCATGCCCAGAGCCTCGCGACCCAGTGCCTGGCGAACCGTCTTGGGAGTGATCTGCGCGGCAAAACTCTCGAACCGGTCGAGCGCCACGCGCGGATCGGAAGGAACGATCCGGTCGCGCACCAATGCCCATACCGCCTGTTCCAAAGCCTCGTGCGTGCGGGTGTCGGCAGCCGCGGCAGCATTGCGCAACTGGGTGCGGATGCCAGCGATCTGTTCGTCGACCTCGGCCTGGGTGAAGCCGAACTTCATCGCGCGGCGATACTCGGTGATCGCAGCAAGGATGCCCTCGCGCCACTTGCGGTCGGCGGTATCGACAACCAGCCGGGTCGAACGGCCCGAGCGGAATACGTCCCCGGTGCCAAAGCCGGCACCGCGAAACGGGGCGGGGGCTTGACGCGATATCCGCTGGAAGCGGCGTTTGACGATATTGTAGCCGATTTCGCGCAGCACGTTTTCCTTGCGCCGGGCGGCGGTATCGAGGCCGCCCTGCCATGGTCCGTGCCGCACTGCCTCGGTGCGCTCGGGCAGGGCCGGGTCGAGGAACAGGTCATTGCGACCCTTGTCGGCGAAATCGACCGGGCCAGCGTCGGGCTGCGGTTCTGGTGCCGGGCCGCGCCAGTCGGCAAAGCGGGCGCGGATCGCGGTCTCGGCCTGCGCCGGATCGAAATCGCCGATTACGACGACGGTCGTGTGGCCAGGCACATATTCGCGCTCCCAGAAAGCCCTGAGGCTTTGCGCCGTGGCCTTGTTCAGCGCTTCGGCAGTGCCAATTGGCAGGCGCCGGGCGTAAAGCGCGCCCGGATTCTGGAATTGCATGGCGTCTTCGATGTTGCGCAGGGCATAGGTGTTGCGGTCGCGCATTTCGGCCAGCACTACGCCGCGCTCGCGCTCGACCGCGGCCTGTGAGATGGTCAACTCGCTTGCCGTCTCGCGCATCAGCATTAGTGCCAGATCGAGCAGGCGCGGATCGTTGCGCGGCAGATCGAGCTGGTACTGGGTTTCGGCAAAACTGGTCGAGGCGTTGGTATCCGCGCCGAAAGCCAATCCCTCGCGCTCAAGCAGGCGCACCATTTCGCCCTCGGGAACCCTGGTGCTGCCATTGAAGGCCATGTGCTCGACGAAGTGGGCATAGCCACGCTCGGCCTCGCTTTCGTCGAGCGAACCGGCCTTGATTTCCATGCGCACGATCGCCGTGCCCTTGGGGCTGGCGTTGGCGCGCACGACATAGCGCATGCCGTTGTCGAGCTGGCCGAAGCGGAAAGCTGGATCGGGTACGATATCGCTTTGCTCGAAGCCCCACGGCGTTTCGTCTGCCGCAGGAGCAGAGGCTACCCGCCCAGGCTGCGCGGCGCATGCCGCAAGCAGCGGCAGAAGGAACGCGAGCAATCCGAACCGGCGAAGCACCACTTACTTGCCCCGCAGTTTCCGATGCTTGGAAAGGTCGAACACCTCGCTTGGGCCGCTTTCGTCCTGGAGCAGGCCAAGGCGGCGAGCAACCTCCTGATAGGCTTCTTCCTCGCCGCCAAGATCGCGACGGAAGCGATCCTTGTCGAGCTTTTCGCCGGTAGTCATGTCCCACAGGCGGCAGCCATCGGGGCTGATCTCGTCGGCGAGGATCAAGCGGCTGTAGTCGCCATCCCAGATCCGCCCGAATTCGAGCTTGAAGTCCACCAGGCGGATGTTGATCGCGGCGAACATCCCGGCGAGGAAATCGTTCACCCGGATCGCCATCGAGGCGATGTCCTGCATCTCTTCGTTGCTGGCCCAGCCGAAACAGGCGATGTGCTCTTCGGCGATCAGCGGATCGCCCAGCGCATCGTCCTTGTAATAGTATTCGATCAGGGTGTGCGGCAATGCCTCGCCCTCGGGAATGCCGAGGCGCTGCGAGATCGAACCTGCCGCGACATTGCGCACCACCACCTCGATCGGGACAATCTCGACCTGGCGGACCAGTTGCTCGCGCATGTTGAGGCGGCGGATGAAGTGGTTGGGCACGCCGATGTGGTTGAGGCGCGTGAAAATGAACTCGCTGATCCGGTTGTTGATCACGCCCTTGCCCTGGATCGTGCCCTTTTTTTCGGCATTGAAGGCAGTTGCATCGTCCTTGAAATACTGGATCAGCGTGCCTGGCTCGGGCCCTTCATACAGGATCTTGGCCTTGCCTTCATAAATCTGGCGGCGACGGGACATCTGCAAATCCTTGATGCGTGCGCGCGTTGCGTCGGGCGGGACGCCATGCGAGAAAGACCAAGCCCCGGCGCTTGCAATCTGCGGATCGAGACTGCACGGCCGGGGCTCGGGGCCTATATAGTCGATGACCATGCAAAAGCAAACCGGCGCCCGAGCGGACTTGGGCAAAGACGGCAGCGGACAGTGGCGATAACCATCCGCAACCTGACCGGTGGCGATATCCTGTCCGCGATCGACGAGCTTGCCGCGCTGCGCATCGCGGTCTTTGCCGATTGGCCCTACCTCTACGATGGCGACGCGGCTTATGAGCGCGATTACCTGCGCGAATTTATCGAGGCGCCCGACGGCGTGCTGGTCGCGGCCTGCGAGGGCAATCGCATCGTCGGAGCGGCGACTGCCTCGCCGATGTCTGCCCAGAAACAGGAATTTCGCGCTCCGTTCGAGGCACGCGGGATCGATACGACGAGCCTGTTCTACTTTGGCGAGAGCGTGCTGCTTGCGCCTTACCGAGGGCAGGGGATTGGCCATGCCTTTTTCGACGGGCGGGAGGCACAGGCGCGGCTTTGCGGCGCCCAGGCTGCGACCTTTGCCGGAGTGGTGAGACCGTCCGATCATCCCGCCATGCCCGCCGGCTATCGCCCGCTCGACAGGTTCTGGCGCAAGCGCGGCTACGCGCCGGTCGCCGGATTTGTCACCTCGCTTGCCTGGAAGGAGCATGGCGAAGCGCACGAAAGCCCCAAGTCGATGCAATACTGGATGCGCGCATTTTGACACGAACCCGGGCTTGCCGGGCATGCCGCTGGCGCAGTGGGTGCTCAGCCGATATAGGCCCGGCATAAGCCAAATCGGATGCTGCCTTTGCCGCTGCTGCGCAATCTTGCCCTGTTACTTTTTGCCATCGTCCTTTGGCCCGGCGCGGCCCATGCGCAGCAGCGCGGCCCGGTCGTGCTGGCAGCGGCAAGCCTGCAGGAAGCGCTCAGCGAGGCCGTCAATGTCTGGACCGCGAAGCGGCATCCACGTCTGGTGATCTCCTTTGCCGGTTCACCTGCGCTCGCCCGGCAGATCGAGGCTGGCGCGCCTGCCGACCTGTTCATTTCCGCCGACGAGGAATGGATGGACCATGTCGCGGGCAAGCGCCTGATCCGCGCAGGCAGCCGCGTCGCTTTCCTGTCGAACCGGCTGGTACTGGTCGCTCCCGCCGACAGCCGCGTCAGGCTCAGGGTCGCGCGCGGCTTTCCGCTCGCCGCGGCCCTGGGCAAAGGGCGGCTCGCCATGGCCGACCCGGGTAGCGTTCCAGCCGGGCGATATGGCAAGGCGGCGCTGACCAGCCTGGGCGTCTGGGCATCGGTCGCGCCGCGGATCGCGCGGGCAGAGAATGTGCGCGCTGCGCTCGCGCTGGTCGAACGTGGCGAAGCGCCGCTGGGCATAGTCTATGCCACCGATGCCCGCGCTTCGAGCAAGGTGCGCGTGGTCGGCACCTTTCCTGCCAGCAGTCACCCGCCGATCACCTATCCCATCGCGCGCTTGCGCAGTTCCACCAATCCGCAGGCCGAGGCGTTGCGCCGCTTCCTGATTTCGCGCGAGGGCAAGGCGATCTTCGCGCGATACGGCTTTGTGACGCGATGAGAGCGCTGCCGACATGACGCTTGGCCCCGAAGAGTGGGAGATCATCAGGCTGTCGCTCAAGGTGAGCGGCGTTGCCGTGCTTGCCTGCCTGCCGCTGGCCTTCGCGCTTGCCTGGCTGCTCGCGCGCGGCCGTTTTCCCGGACGGGTGCTGCTCGATGCCTTGGTCCACTTGCCGCTGGTGCTGCCGCCGGTAGTGACTGGCTGGCTGTTGCTGCTCGCGTTCGGCAACAATGGCCCGGCGGGCCGATGGTTCGCCGAGACTCTGGGCATAACTTTCATGTTCCGCTGGACCGGAGCGGCGCTGGCTGCGGCGGTTATGGCGCTGCCGCTGATGGTGCGGGCAATGCGCCTGTCGATCGAGGCAGTCGATCCACGGCTCGAGCAGGCCGCGCAGACACTCGGTGCCTCGCGCACGCGGGTTTTTGCAACGATCACCCTGCCGCTGGCGCTGCCGGGCCTGCTCGCGGGCGCGGTGCTTGGCTTTGCCCGCTCGCTGGGCGAATTTGGCGCGACGATCACCTTTGTCTCGAACATTCCAGGCGAGACGCAAACCCTGCCGATTGCGATCTACTCCGCATTGCAAATGCCGGGCAGCGAGGCGGTAGTGACGCGGCTGTCGCTGATCGCGGTGGCGCTCTCGCTGGCGGCGCTGGTCGTCTCCGAAGTGCTGTCGCGCCGTGCAGGTCATGGCAGAGGTGGCCATGTCCTTTGAGGTCGAGGTCGAGCGCCAGCTAGGCGAGCGCACGATTGCCACATCGTTCCAAAGCGGTGGCGGTCTGACTGCGCTGTTCGGCCCCTCGGGTGCAGGAAAGACCTCGGTGCTCAATATGGTCGCTGGATTGCTGCGCCCCGACCGGGGCCGGATCGTCGTTGGTGGCGAGGTCCTGTTCGATAGCGAAGTTGGGATCGACCTGCCCAGCCGTCAGCGTCGCGGCGGCTATGTCTTTCAGGATGGCCGCCTGTTCCCGCACCGGCGAGTGCGCGACAACCTGCTCTATGGCTGGAAGCTGGCCGATCCTGCGGAGCGTTGGATGTCGCTAGACGAAGCGCTCGATTTCCTTGGCATTGGCCACCTGCTTGATCGCTGGCCGCGAAGCCTGTCAGGCGGCGAAGCGCAGCGCGTCGCTATTGGCCGGGCGCTGCTCAGCGGTCCGCGCTTCCTGTTGATGGACGAGCCGCTGGCCTCGCTCGACGGGGCGCGGCGCGAGGAGATCATGCAAGTGATCGAACGGCTGCGCGATGAGCTGAAACTGCCGATCCTCTATGTCAGCCACGATCGCGATGAGGTAGAACGGCTGGCGACCGGCGTGGTGCCGATCGACTAACGCGCTGCCAACGGATTTGCGCGCCGGATTTGCACCCGACTTTGGAGTTCCTTCGATGAACGACATTTCTCGCCGCGATGTTATCGGAGGACTTGCGCTCGGTGCCGCCGCTGCGGTG
>JBIPOX010000174.1:0-4372 GCA_044378785.1 Novosphingobium sp. | reverse complement strand
CCCAGACCGATGCCGTCGCGCCAATCCCGTAGCTCTTGCCATTTCCGTCGATGGTCACGGTCTGGCCGGAGCGGCGGCGGAAGCTGCGCCTGTCGAACCGGCGCACACCATAGGAGCCATGCAGGTCGAGGGCGACGTTGCCCAAGCCGTATCCGGCAGACAGGCTGAATGTCTCGCTCTTGGAGCCGAGCGAGAGCGGTACGCCCTGCTGGCCGTTGTCGGCGGAGCGCGCATAGCCGATGCTCACGCTCGCATCGCCAAGGCTGCGCCAGAGATTGACGCTGCTCGACCATGGATCGTCGCCGCCGCTGACCAGCGATACCCCGCCGTCGAGCGACAGCGACCAGAGCTTTTGGTCCTCAGGTGCAGGTTCATCCTGCGCGAGCGCGGGTGAGGCGCATGCCAGCAACACCAGGCCGGAACCGGCAAGCAGCCGCATCCTCATTGTCTCGCGGGCCCTTTAAGGCTTTGGCTTGCGCTTGCCGCGCTTGCTTGCGCGGTCGCGGGGAGGCTTCTTGGCGCGGTGGGTGGTATCGTTGGCCCCGCCTTCTCTGACCGCATCGGTGACGGTCGCGTTGGTCAGTATGGCGGCTGTTGTTTCGTCAGCGGTTGCCCTGACATCCTGGATTTCAAAATTGCCGAGCTTGTTTGCACTTTGGCCAGTGTCCGGCGATTGCTGTCTATTTTCACTCGCTTGTCCCGAGGCCGGATCGCCCGTGCCCGCATTCCTGCCAATGAACTCACGGTCGTCGCTAAGGCCCTCGACATTTTTGAAGCCGTCGGTCGTTTGCGCGTTGCCGCTCTGCCCCGAGGCAGGATCGCGCGGGGACTGAACCTGCAGTTCCTTTGGATTGTATTGAGCCTGCGTTTGCGGCGGCGGCGTTCCGACAGCAGTGTCGGATTTCGCCTGACCCTCCCGAGGTGCGGTGATAGATTCAAATTCCTGGCAATTCTTGTTGCAGACAGCGTTTCGTTGAGCCGCGGGGGGTGTAGACACACCCGAAGCCGGATCGCGCGGGGACTGGACGTTGGTGTTGGATTTGGCTGTTAACGGCCCCGCAGCACCGTCGCCGGGGCCGGCCATGATTTGGCCCTGCTGCGCCGATTGAACCGTCATATTGTCAGGCTCAGTCCGCGCGCTCGTAATCCATTCCGTTTTCAGCGCAGGACCGGCCTCGCCAGAAATTGGGTCGTTTGGTCCGGCGTTCGCGATGGCTATTAGAGGCAGGCCGGCTAGCATAGTCACCGTCAGGATCGGAAGTGTGTGAATTGCTTTCATGCTATCCGCCTTGAGTTGCCAAGCAGCGAAAGGCTAACGGACGAATACAGGCTTCCCTGCGTGCATTTGTGCATATTTTTCGCAACGGTTCAAATTTTCACGCCGATTGGCACGGTGACAGGCATTGCGTTCTTGATACGTTCCGATTAAACAGCGTCATGGCCAAGCCCAAGAAACGCTATGTCTGTCAGGCCTGTGGCTCGGTTTCCTCGCGCTGGCAGGGGCAGTGCCCCGATTGCGCGGAGTGGAACACGCTTGCTGAGGATGCGCCGCAGACGGCGTTTTCGGCGCGCCACGATCTCTCCTCGGGCGGGCGCAGGCTGGAGTTCGAGCCGCTCGACAAGCCTGGCGCCATGCCAGTACGCAAGGCCAGCGGGCTGGCCGAATTCGACCGCGCGCTGGGCGGCGGGCTGGTGCCTGGCTCGGCGATCCTGATGGGCGGCGATCCCGGCATCGGCAAGTCGACGCTGCTGCTGCAGGTGGCCGCGCACATTGCCCGCTCGGGCGGCGATGCGGTCTATGTCAGCGGCGAGGAAGCGGCCGGGCAGGTGCGGCTGCGCGCCGAGCGGCTCGGGCTGGGCGATGCGCCGATCCGGCTTGCGGCGGCGACTTCGGTGCGCGACATCCTGACCACGCTGGGGGCGATGGAGCCGCCAGACGATGCATTCGGACCTGATCGAGGGCGCGCCCGGCACGGTCAGCCAGGTGCGCGGCTGCGCCTTCGAGCTGATCCGCTTCGCCAAGCAGAGCGGCTCCGTGCTGGTGCTCGTCGGTCATGTCACCAAGGACGGTTCGATTGCCGGGCCGCGTGTGCTCGAACACATGGTCGACGTGGTCATGAGCTTCGAGGGGGAGCGCAGCCACCAGTACCGCATCCTGCGCAGCCTCAAGAACCGGTTCGGCCCGGTCGAGGAAATCGGTGTGTTCTCGATGGAGAGCGAGGGCCTTGCCGAAGTCGCCAATCCCTCGATGCTGTTCCTGTCGGGGCGCGAGGAGGCGGTGCCGGGCAGCGCGGTGTTCCCGGCGATGGAAGGCACCCGCCCGGTGCTGGTCGAGGTGCAGGCGCTGGTGGTGCGGCTGTCGAGCGGAGCAACCCCGCGCCGCGCCGTGGTCGGGTGGGACAGCGGACGGCTGGCGATGCTGCTGGCGGTGCTGGAGGCGCGCTGCGGGCTGAGCCTGTCGAGCGCGGAGGTCTATCTCAATATCGCGGGCGGCTATCGCCTGTCGGACCCGGCGGCCGATCTGGCGGTCGCCGCTGCGCTGGTTTCGGCCCTGTCGGAGCGGGCATTGCCGCTCGACGCCGTCTGGTTTGGCGAGGTATCGCTGGCAGGCGAGATCCGCGCTGTCGCCCATGCCGGGTTGCGGCGCCGCGAGGCAGCCAAGCTTGGCTTCGGGCAAGCGATGGGGCCAGGGCTCGGGGCCAGGGGCGAGGAGCCGGGCAAGGGCTATACCGCGCTCGCGGTACTGCCAAATCTCGTTGACCGGATCATGTCGCGGGCATAGGCTCGCGACCATGACCGGTTTTGACATCGCAGTGCTGCTGATTGTAGGCTTTGGCGCGGTCACCGGTTTCCTGCGCGGCTTCGTGCAGGAGATTCTGGCGCTGGCCGCCTGGATATTCGCGCTGTTCGCGATCCGCTTTCTTCACGAGCCGCTGATCTCCTACTTCGAGCCCCAGATCGGGAGCGGTTCGGGCGCAGCGGTGCTCGCTTTCGCGCTGCTGCTGCTGGTGCCCTACGCCTTCGTCAAGCTGGTGGCGCGCTGGGCAGGCGAGGCCAGCCGCAAATCGGTGCTTGATCCCATCGACCGGGTGCTCGGCTTCGGTTTTGGCGCGGTCAAGGGCATGATCATCGTCACGCTCGGCTTCTCGATCCTGGTGCTGGGCTACGACACTGTCTGGGGTGCCAAGGGACGGCCCGAATGGATTACGTTTGCGCGCACCTATCCTTTCGTCAACGCCAGCAGTGAGCAACTGGTGACGATCATCGCGGAGCGCCGCAAGGCCGCTGCCGAAGCCGATGCGGAGGCGATGGGCGGACGCTGATGGCGAGCGTTGCGCTCTACACTCGCGAAGTCCTGCAACTCGCCACCGGGCTTGCTGAATTCACCTGGGACGAGGCCCTGCCGCTCAAGGGCGCGGCGCGCTCGCGCTCATGCGGTAGCACGCTCGAACTTGGCCTGTCGCTCGACGCTGAAGGGCGGATCGAGCGGGTCGCGCTGCGCAGCCAGGCCTGCGCCATCGGGCAAGCAGCAGCAGCGATATTTGGCCGCGCTGCGCCGGGCATGACCGGCGAGCAGATCGACAGGGCCTATGTGCAGCTGCAGGCATGGCTTGGCGGCGAGGACCGCTTGCCTGACTGGCCCGGGCTCGATGCGATCGCAGCGGCCCGCGACTATCCCGGTCGGCACGGCGCGATCCTGCTCGCCTGGCAAGCGGCAAGCGACATGCTGGCCAAGCGCTGAGCACCGCGTTAGAGGATCGCTCGAAAGTCAATTGAGGGGGCAAGGCGATGGCCGCAACGCAGGCAAAGACAGGCAAGGGCGGCGAGCCAAGCTCGTCCGAAATCAAGCTGGTGATCGGCGCGAGCTCGGCCGGAACCGTGTTCGAGTGGTACGATTTCTTCATCTACGGCACCCTTGCGACGTTCATTGGCAAGGCCTTTTTTCCGCAGGTTGGCCCGACCTTGCAGCTGCTGCTGGTCTGGGCAGGCTTTGCCGTCGGCTTTGGCTTTCGGCCGCTTGGCGCGATCCTGTTCGGCTATCTCGGCGACAAGCTGGGGCGCAAATATACCTTCCTCGTCACTGTTACGCTGATGGGCGTGGCAACGGCAGGCGTGGGCCTTGTCCCCACCGCCGAAACGATCGGCCTTTGGGCACCTGCCATCGTCATCGTGCTGCGCGTCCTGCAGGGTCTGGCGCTGGGCGGGGAATATGGCGGCGCAGCGATCTATGTCGCCGAGCATTCCCCGGACAACCGGCGCGGCTATTTCACTGGCTTCATCCAGTCGAGCGTCGTCGGCGGTTTCGTGCTGTCGCTGGTGGTTGTGCTGCTCACCCAGGCGATCTTTCCCGATGATGTGATGGCCGGCTGGG
>JBIPOX010000092.1:0-5650 GCA_044378785.1 Novosphingobium sp. | reverse complement strand
AACCTGCGCACGGTGATGGGCTCGATGGACCTCGACGAGACCTTGTCCAAGCGCGATGAGATCAATGCCAAGCTGCTTTCGGTGATCGATCATGCGACCAGCCCCTGGGGCGTGAAGATCACCCGCATCGAGATCAAGGACATCCGCCCGCCCGCCGACATCTCCAACGCAATGGCCCGGCAGATGAAGGCCGAGCGCGAGAAGCGCGCCCAGATCCTGGAGGCAGAGGGTTCGCGTGCGAGCGAGATCCTGCGCGCCGAGGGCGAGAAGCAGGGCGCGATCCTGCAGGCCGAGGGTCGGCGCGAAGCCGCTTTCCGCGATGCCGAGGCGCGCGAGCGCGAGGCGGAAGCAGAAGCCAAGGCCACGCAGATGGTATCCGACGCCGTCGCCAAGTCGGGCAGTCAGGCGCTCAACTATTTCATCGCCCAGAAATATACCGAAGCCGTCTCGCAATTCGCCACATCGCCCAATGCCAAGACCATCCTGTTCCCGGTCGAGGCGACGCAGCTTATCGGCACGCTGGGCGGGATTGGCGAACTGGCGAAAGAGGCGTTTGGGCGCGATGACGGCGGCAACCGTCCTCCTGCGTCCGGCAGGTCGGCCGCGCCGCGCCCATCCGTGCCGCCATCGCAAGGCGCACAGTGATGAGCAGCCTCGGCAGTCTTGAGATGCACTATGCCTGGCTTGCCCTCGGCCTGATCCTCGCGGCGGCCGAGATGGCCATTCCCGGCGTGTTTCTGATCTGGCTGGCGGGTGCTGCGCTGATCGTCGGCGCGCTGGCCTGGCTGCTGCCGATCGCCGTGCCATTGCAGATTGTGATCTTCGCCGGACTGGCGATCGTCTCGGTGTTCCTTGGCCGACGCTACCTGCGCGCCAATCCGATCCACGAGGCCGACCCGATGATGAACAAGCGGGCCGACCGACTGGTAGGTGAAAGCGTGGTGGTAACGCAAGCGATCGAGGGCGGGACCGGCAAGGTCAAGCTGGGCGACAGCGAGTGGCTAGCGAAAGGGACCGATGCGGCAGTGGGCACGCGGCTGCGCGTCACCGGTCACGAGGGGACGTCCCTGGTGGTGGAGCCGGTGGCTTGAAGCGAGAGGCGAGGGCGCACATATTCGTCGCCTGAAGGAGACCTGCTCATGACCGACAAGCTCAACCTGACCGAGGACGAATGGCTCGAAAAGCTCGGCCCGGAAAAGTACTACATCCTGCGCCAGGCGGGGACCGAGCGGGCGTTCACTGGCCGCTACGAGAAGAACAAGGACCCGGGGCTCTACACCTGCGCAGGCTGCGGCACGCCGCTGTTCAGTTCGGATACCAAGTACAATTCCGGCTCGGGCTGGCCGAGCTATTACCAGCCGCTCGATCCCGAAGCCGTCGAGGAGCATCGTGACGTTTCGCTCGGCATGGTGCGCATCGAGGTGCGTTGCGCCAAGTGCGAGGGCCATCTTGGCCACGTTTTCCCCGACGGCCCGGCACCGACGGGCCTGCGCTATTGCATCAATTCGGCCTCACTCGATTTCGAGGCCAAGGACGATTGAGCGACCTGCCACGGTGAATGGCCGGGGAGGATAACTGCGGCCGGGCGCTTTGGCGCTGTTAACCGGCCTGTGCTAGAGAGCCTGCGAAGTCTGGGCGTCAAGACCGGACCTAGCTATCCGGCGAAGAGACCAAATGGCACGCAACGACAATCTGAGACGCCCCGTGCCGCCACCTCCGCCGCCGTCTGCGCGTGCGAAGAAGAAATCGGACGAGAAGAGGAAACCGGACAAGAAGCCGCTGTGGCGCAGGCTAGTGCGCGGCGCGGTGATATGGGGCCTTGCGGCCGGCCTGCTCGGCGCGATCTTTGTCGGCACCGCCGTCTATATGACCGCGCGCGACCTGCCCGGCTTCGACGAGCTCAAGAGCAGCCAGCAAGGCCAGATGATCGTTGTCCGGGCCATGGACGGCACTGAAATCGTCTCGCTTGGCCCTAGCTACGGCAAATGGCTGAAATACAATGAAATCCCTCCCGTGATGCGCGAGGCCATGGTCGCAGTCGAGGACCGGCGCTATTACTCGCACTTCGGCGTCGATCCGATCGGCATAGCCCGCGCGCTGACGGTCTGGGCGCAGACCGGGCAGTTCCGCGAGGGTGCCTCCACGATCACCCAGCAGCTTGCCCGCAATATCTTCCTCAACAACAATCGCACCTTCGGGCGCAAGGCGCGCGAGATGGTGCTCGCGCTCGCGCTCGAGACAAAGCTGAGCAAGCAGCAGGTGCTCGAGCTCTATCTCAACAAGGTCTATTTCGGCGGCGGCGCCTATGGCATCGATGCGGCCAGCCGGCGGTTCTTCGATCACTCCGCGCGCGAGCTGACGCTGGCCGAGGCAGCGATCATCGCTGGACTGGTCAAGGCCCCGTCGCGCTATTCGCCGACTGCAGATGTCGAGGCAGCGACCGAGCGTGCCCGGGTGGTGCTTTCGGTGATGCAGGACAATGGCAAGATCACTGCCGCCGAGGCGGCTGGTGCCGACCTTGACGGCGTGCGCCTCGCCACGGCGCGAACCGGCCAGGATTCGGTGCGCTATTTCACTGACTGGGCGCTGCCGCAGCTGGACTTGCTGCTGCCCGACGCCGACGAGCCGATTGAGGTGTGGACCACGCTCGATACCGAAATGCAGCGCGCGGCTACTGTCGCGATCAGGGCCAATGTTCCCGGCGGCGCGCAAGGCGCGCTGGTCGCCATTGACCGCGACGGGGCAGTGCGCGCGATGGTCGGCGGGACCGACTATGTCGCTTCCAGCTACAACCGCGCGGTCAACGCCGTGCGCCAGCCCGGCTCCTCGTGGAAGCTGTTCGTCTATCTCGCCGCGCTTGAGGCCGGGTTCAAGCCGAACGATCGGGTGGCCGACGAGCCAGTGACGATCGACGGCTGGAGCCCGCGCAATTCGGGCGGAAGTTTCGCTGGTGAGATCGACCTGCGCACTGCGTTTGCCTATTCCAAGAACACGGTCGCGGCCAAGCTGGGCAACGAGGTCGGCTTTGGCACGGTGGCAGGCATGGCGCGCCGCTTCGGCATTACTACGCCGGTTGCCACCGTGCCCTCGATGGTGCTCGGCACCTCGGAAGTGCGGCTGGTCGACATGACCCGCGCCTTTGCCAGTGTCGCGGCACGGGGCCGTTCGGTAGAGCCTTTCGGGATCGTCAAGGTGACAGCGACCGACGGGCGCATGCTCTATCGCCGCAAGCCGCTGCAGGGCGAAATGCTGGTGCCGCAATATGTCGCGGCTGGAATCACCGACCTGTTGCAGACCGCGGTCGCGACCGGCACCGGCAAGGCCGCACAGATCGGCCGTCCGGTTGCAGGCAAGACCGGTACGACCAGCTCGAACAAGGATGGCTATTTCGTCGGCTTTTCCAGCGGCCTGACCACCGGGGTGTGGATGGGCCGCGATGACAGCCGTGCGGTAAGCGGCCTGCAGGGCGGCACTGCGCCGGCCCGGGCTTTCGCTGCCTTCATGCGGGTGGCGGTCCGCAACCGGCCAGTCGAGAAGTTCGATACCGAGCTCAAGCTGCCCGACTGGCAGCTTGAACCCGACGCCGAAGTCATGATGAGCAATCCCGACGACTATTACTTCGTCGACGAGGATGGCAACCTGATCGAGCCGCCGGGCCAGAGCGACCAGATGCCCGATCAGGGACCGGGTGGTGAGCAGCCCTCGGTCAATGTGCGCCGCGGCGCGGGCGGGCCAGCGCCAGTCTCGCCGCCGCCTGCCGCCAGCGACGACTTCCTCGATCGCGCGACTGGCGCTGGCGGCACGCCGGTCTACTGATCAGCGATCGAAGGCTGTTTCGCAATCAGCGCAGGCGGATCGGCACGTAGGTCGCAGGCTGGCCGCGCCGTTGCACGCGCAGCAGCAAGGCATTGCGGTTTGAACTCTGGGCGGCGCGGACCGCATCTTCGAGCGCACGCACATTGGCAGTCGGGCGATAATTGGCCGACAGCACAATGTCGCCGCGTTGCAGCCCTTTCTGCCCAGCGTCCGAATTGGGATCGACTGCAGCGATCACTACACCGCTGGTGTTTTCCGCCGCGCCAAGCTGGCGAGCGATCTGCGGGGTGAGCGGGATTGCCGAGAGGCCGAGCGACTTTTCGAGTAGACCCTGGCTGGCACCTTCCTGCGGCGTGCCGAACTGGCCACCGCCAGGCTGCTCGTCGGGATCGAAGACCTGCTGCTGCAATTCCTCCTCGCTCGGTCGCGCGCTGACCCTGGCGCGCACGGTCATGCGCTTGCCGTCGCGGATCAGCTCGATCGGGATCGTCGTGCCCGGAGCGATATTGGCAACGATGAAGGACAGCGTCTGCTCCTGCGTCACTTCCTTGCCATCGACCCTCACAACGACGTCGCCTGCCTGGATGCCAGCGCGGGCTGCGGCCTGTCCGGGCTCCACTGCCTGCACGAACTCGCCCTTGTTGCGGGCAAGGCCCAGCGATGCGGCGAGGTCTTCGCTCAGCGACTGGATGCGCACGCCCAGATAGCCACGCTCGATCGATTGTCCCTGACGCAGTTTCTCGACGATCGGCGCGGCGATCTCGGCGGGGATGGCAAAGCCAATGCCGACGCTGCCGCCGGTCGGCGAGAAGATCGCGTTGTTGATCCCGATCACATTGCCGTTCATGTCGAACATCGGGCCACCCGAATTGCCCCGGTTGATCGAGGCGTCGGTCTGGATGTAGCGGTCATAGGCAGTGCCCGAGCCGGTGTTGCGATAGACCGCCGAGATGATCCCGGCGGTGACCGTACCGCCCAGTCCGAAGGGGTTGCCGATCGCGATCACCCAGTCGCCGACCCGGCTTTTCGAGGAATCGCCAAACTTGACGAAGGGCAGGTTGCGCTGCCCGTCGATCTTGAGCACGGCAAGGTCAGAGGCAGCGTCGCGGCCGATCAGCCGCGCCGGATATTCGGTGCCATTGGGCATGGTCACGGTGATCGATTCGATCACGCCGTTGCGGCCCTCGGGCGCGACCACGTGATTGTTGGTAACGACAACGCCGTCGGCCGAAATGATGAAGCCAGAGCCGAGCGACTGCGCCTCGCGGGTGCTGGGCCCCTGCTGCCCACCGCCCTGGCCGCCGAACAGGTCAGCGAAAGGGGTGCCGGCAAAGGGATTGTTGGCCGAGACCTGGACGCGCTGGCGGGTGGAGATATTGACGACAGCGGGGGCCAGCTGCTCGGTGAGGTCGGCAAAACTCACTGGCGCGCCGGCGCGCGGCACTGCCGTGGACATTTGCGAGCGTTCGTTCTGCGCAACCTGGGCACCGGCGGGCTGGCCGGTGGCCAGCGAAATCGCGGCACCGGAAAGCAGGAGGGCAGTGGTCAGACCATAAGCGTATCGCACCGGCTTCACGTCCTTGTATTCCTTCCTTGGGTTGCCCTTGCGGGCGTCACATCGACCAATGTTGGAGATGAATGGCCGATGCGGCTTAACCCGGGTTGAATGCTGCCCCGCAATGCCTGCGATTGTCGCGATCCGCCAGTCGGCTCAAGGGCCCTGAAACTGCCTGAGGTAAGAATTATCCGGTGAAAGCAGGATGGTGGTGCCGCCTTCCTCTGATCCAAAGGCATAGTCGTAGCTCTGCATCGCGCGGTAGAAGTTGTAGAAGTC
>JBIPOX010000118.1:0-5253 GCA_044378785.1 Novosphingobium sp. | reverse complement strand
CGCGGCGCGCTGCATCGCGCCCGATTCGCGGCTTTACTTGCCGATGCCGCTGTTCTGGGCAGGTGGCTTTTGCACCGGGCTGATGTCCGCGCTCAACACCGGCTGCACGCTGCTCACCGATGCGGGGCGCGATGACGGCGCGACGCTGGCCTTCCTTGCGCGTGAGAAGGTCACGCTGTTTCGTGGCTGGCCCGATCAGGCGGCGCGGATCGCAGCCCATCCCCATTTCGCCAGCACCCGGCTGTCCGCGCTGCGTCCCGGCCGCCTCGATGCGATCATGCCGGACAATCCACCTCCGGCCGGAGCGCGCGCGCCACTGCTCGGCATGACCGAGAGCTTTGGCCCTTACTGCGGATATCCGCTCGATACCCTGCTCCCGCCCGGCAAGCATGGAAGCTGCGGCCAGCCTTTCGCGGGTGCGATGGTGCGTATCGCCGATCCGGACAGCGGCGCAGTTCTGGGCGCGGACGAAGTCGGCGCGATCCAGATCGGCGGCGCGAGCGTGCTCAAGGGCATTTGCGGGCGCGAGCGCGAACAGGTGTTCACGCCCGATGGCTGGTACGACACCGGCGACGTGGGGCATCTCGATGCCGACGGTTTCCTGTGGTTCGCCGGACGGCGCGACGAGATGGTCAAGCTCGCCGGGACCAGCGTTTATCCGAGCGAGACCGCTGCCGCGCTGGAACGGATCGCAGGGGTGGATCGTGCAGTTGTTTGTGCGCTGGAGCTTGATGGCGAGACCCGGCTGGGCGCTGCGGTGTCTGCACGAGGCTTGACTGCCCAAGCCCTTGCCATGACCGCGGGCGAAGCACTGAGCGCCTTCAAGCTGCCCCGCCGGTGGCTGCTGCTCGAACCGGGACAGGATTTTCCCCGGCTGGTTTCAGGCAAGGTCGATATGGCGGCGTTGCGCGCGCTGATCGCGGCGCGCGGCATGCGCGTCTGATCTGGCTGACCATCAGCGCCCCTTGAATTCCGGTGCCCGGCGTTCGGCGAAAGCCAGCATGCCTTCCCGGAAATCCTCGGTTTCGGTCGCGGCCTGCTGACTTCTGGCTTCGACATCAAGCGAGGCCTCGAAACTCAGCTCGAGCGCGGCACGCACTTGCTGGCGGATCAGGGCGAGGGTCCGGGTCGGCATCGCCGCCAACTTGACCGCGATCTCGCGGGCGCGAGCCATCAGCGCCTCATCCTCCACCACTTCGGTCACCAGATTGCAGCGCTCGGCCTTCTCGGCGCTCATCTTGCCGGTCAGCAGTGCCATTTCCAGCGCCCGCACCCGGCCTGCACCGCGCGCCACCAGCCAGGTGCCGCCAACATCGGGCGTGAGGCCGAGATTGGCGAACGTGAAGACGAAGCTGACGCTTTTCGCCGCGACGATGATGTCGCCGGCCATGGCCAGCGAGGCCCCCGCCCCCGCCGCCACGCCATTGACGGCCGTGACGATCGGCACTGGCGAATCGGCAAAGGCGCGGGCCAGCGGCTTGTAGACATCCTCCATCAAGGCCAGCACGTCGGCCTTGCCGCCGCCACCGACCCCGGCAAGGTTCGCGCCCGCGCAAAAGCCCCGCCCGGCCCCCGTCACGATCAGCGCCCGCGCGCCATGCGCTACCTCGCCTGCCATCGCGGCAGCGATCTCGCCTGCCATTTGCGGAGTGAAGGCGTTGAGCACTTCGGGCTTGTTGAGCGTGACGATCGAGACCGCGCCCTCGCGATCAATGCGCACATCCAGCTGTTCGGTCATCATTCGGTCTCCAGTCGCGCTCGCGAGTCAGCCCCCGAACGGCGGCTGGGTGAGGATCGTGTGCGCACGCAATTCGCTGCGCTTCCACAACCGCTCGAGCACCGCGACCGCCTCGCCGGGCGCTTCGTATGGCCAGAAGTGATCAGCCGGCACCGGGTTGAACTCCGCGCCGATCCGGTTCGCCATGCGCCGCCCGGTCTCCATCGGCACAATCAGGTCGTTCTCGCCCCAGATGAAAGCAGTGGGAATGACGATGCGCGCGAGGTCCTCGGCCCATTCGGTGCCGATGTTCACCGCCGATCGGTAGAGGCTCATGATGCGGTGGACGCTGCGCGGATAGGCGAAGGCGTTGTGCCGGGCGTCCTCCTCGGGGAAACCGAGTCGCTCGAGCATCGGGGCCATCGCTTCGCCGCCATCGAGCGCGTCGGAGATCTGCTCGCCCAGCCCCGGCTTCATCCATTCGGTCCACAGATTGTGGAGCGGCCAGTTCGGGTCGATCGGCGCATTGCCCACTGCCAGCGAGCGCAACAGCTCGGGCCGCAGCGACGCGGCGCGCAAGGCGATCAGGCAGCCCCAGTCATGCCCGACGAGATGCACCGGACCGCCGCGCGCGTGCAGACCTTCGATCTGTTCGATCGCCCAATCGACATAGCTTTCCTTGACCGGCACCCAGCCCGCGGGCGGCTCGGCGGTAAAGCCCGGCAGGTCAGGCGCGAGTACCTCGTCGTTGCGGGAAATGCGCGAGAGGATCGGTTGCCACAGGCGCGAGGTGGCAGGAACGCCGTGGATGAACAGGACAGGCATCAGCGGTAAGCCCAGCCGCCATCGACGGTCAGCGTATCGCCAGTGATATAGCTCGATTCGTCGCTGGTCAGGAACAGCATCGCCCGCACCACGTCCTCGGCCTTGCCGAGCCGCTTCAGGGCCGGGGTTTCGATCAGGCGGTCGCGCGCCGTGGCGAGCAGGTCGGTGATCATGTCGGTCGGGATCGTACCGGGACACACGGTATTGACGCGGATGTCCGGGCCAAGCTCGGCAGCCAGCGAATTGCTGAGCATGATTACCCCGGCCTTCGAGACAGCATAGGCAGTCGAGGTCGGTGCCGGGCGCAGCCCGCCGATCGAGGAGATGTTAACGATGGTGCCGCCGCCCGCGCGCTGCATCGCCGGAGCGAGCGTCTGGCACATCAGCATGGTGCCGGTGAGGTTGACATCGAGCACCCGCTGCCATTCGGCAAGCGAGGTTTGCAGCAGCGGCTTCATGATCAGGATGCCGGCCGCATTGATCAGGCCGTCGATGCCGCCCATTGCGCTTTCAGCCTCGTTGCAGAAGCGTTGCACATCGCTTTCATTCGAGACATCGCAGCCCGCGCCGGACACGCCGAGCCGGTCGGCATTGGCACGCACCGCTTGCTCATCCCGGTCGCACAGCGCCAGCTTGGCCCCTTCGGCTGCGAACATTTCGGCAGTGGCAAGGCCCATGCCCCGCGCCGCACCGGTAATCACGATGCGGCGGCCCTTCAGCCGTGTTCCCGCCTCACCTGCCATGTCTGCTCTCCCATTCAAATGCATGTCGTGACGGCGAGCTTTGCCCTGCCAGTCCGCCAAGTCAATCGCGGTGACAGTGCTTGATTCGACTCGCGATATGCCAGACAGTTGTCGACAAGATTGGGAGAACAGCCATGAACACGCAACTTGCGGAACGCCCCGAGGCCAGGACCTGGCAGGGCCTCAAGGTCATCGACGTCGACACCCACTGGAGCGAGCCGGAAGACCTGTGGACCAGCCGGGCTCCGGCCAGGTGGAAAGACCGCGTTCCACAACGCAAGCGCGACGCCAATGGCGAGATGATGTGGACGATCGACGGCGACATCTCGATGGGCATCGGCTCAGCCTCCAGCGTCATCCACGGAACCGGGCGCAAGGCAGTCGGCACCGAATTCAGCAAGTGGAGCGTCGACGAGGTCCACCCGGCCTGTTCGCAACTCGGCCCGCGGCTTGAGGTGATGGACGAGCAGGGCATCTGGGCCCATGTCCTCTATCCCAACGTGCTTGGTTTTGGCGGCCAGGGACGGCTGACCGCCGATGGCAACCGTTCGGCTGTGGTCGATGCCGAGCTGCGGCTGATCGCAACGCAGATTTACAACGATGCCGGCGCGGAAATGCAGGAGCAGTCGGGCGGGCGCATGCTGCCGCAAGCGCTGCTCCCCTGGTGGGACATCAAGCTTGCCGTTGCCGAGGCAGAGCGCTGTTTCGCCATGGGCATGACCGGGGTGAACATCAATTCCGATCCGCATCTCAATGGCATGCTCGACCTGTCGGAGGATTACTGGACGCCGCTGTGGGAGCTGTGCAGCGACAGGAACGCGCCGATCAATTTCCACATCGGCGCGAGCGACAGCTCGTCCAGCTGGTTCGGCAAGTCGCCGTGGCCGTCGTTTGATCCCGGCCAGAAGCTGGCGATGGGCTCGGCAATGATGTTCATCGCCAACAGCCAGGTGGTCGGCAACATCATCATATCGGGCCTGCTCGAGCGTTTCCCCAGGCTGAAATTCGTCTCGGTGGAGAGCGGCATCGGCTGGCTGCCGTTCATGCTCGAAGCGCTGGAATACCAGATCTGCGAATCCGGCGCTGGCATTGATGGCCGCTACTCAATGACGCCGCTCGAATATTTTCGCCGCAACATCTTTTCGTGTTTCTGGTTCGAAAGTCAGGACTTCGCCTACGTTGCGCGCAAGCTGGGCATCGACAATGTCATGTTCGAAAGCGATTTTCCGCACCCGACCTGCCTCTTTCCCGACCCGCTCGCCTCGGCGCACAAGTCTTTGCAGGGCTTCACCGACGAGGAGAAGGTCAAGGTGCTGAGCAGCAATGCGGCGCGCTGCTACAATCTCGATCTGGGGTGAGCTTAGGAGCCGTCGCAGCCTCTCTACCCTCCGTCATGCTGAACTTGGTTCAGCATCCATCGATCTTCGTAGCCAGACCATCGCCCGCGAGAATGGACCCTGAAACAAGTTCAGGGTGACAAAAGTGAACCTGCGCCTTTCTTTACCGCGTCCTTGGCAGGCCCAGCGTCTTTTCCGCGATCATCGAGCGCTGCACCTCGCTGGTGCCGCCATAAGTCACCGCGACCTGCGAATGACGAAAGCACTGGTTGATGAAGGCGGCGTGCTTTGAATCGAAGGCCAGCGATTCGGGCGCGGTCAAGTTCAAGAGGTCGAAGGCATCGTCGCGATAGGCCTCGGCCGAAAACAGCTTGCTCGCCGGACCGTAAGCAAAGTTGGGTTTGTCCTCGGCGCTGACCCACAGGATGCGCTTGCGCAGGCAATCGGCGGCAAGGGCGTTGGCAGCGGCCCGGGTCAGGCGGCGGCGCGCACCTGGATGGTCAAGCAGCGGTTTGCCGTCGCGGCTGAGCTCCTTGCAGAGTTCCTCTGCAGCATGGACCAGCCGGTGCTGATAAGGCGCAAAGGACATGCCCTGCTCGATCTCCAGCGCCAGCGCGAGCACTTGCAATCC
>JBIPOX010000091.1:0-5662 GCA_044378785.1 Novosphingobium sp. | reverse complement strand
CGGGCGCATGCTCGATGCCAGCAAGACCTATGAATTCACGATCGCTTTCGGTGTGGAGACCGATACGCTCGACCTCGAAGGCAAGGTTGTGGCGCAAAGCGATGTTCGGCCGACAAGGGCGCAGGTTGCGGCGATGTTGCCGCGTTTCACTGGCCCAATCGAACAGGTGCCGCCTGCCTATTCGGCGCTGATGATCGATGGCGAGCGCGCCTATGACCGCGCCCGGGCTGGCGAGGACGTGGTGCTGGCGAGCAGGCGCGTGACAGTTGAATCCCTACACATTGGTCATGCTGAACTCGTTTCAGCATCCATCGGCAAATTCAGCCCCGCTTCGCTAGAAACGCAATGGACCCTGAAACAAGTTCAGGGTGACGAGCAATTGAGCGCGGTGACTTTGGAAGCCCATGTGTCCAAGGGCACCTATATCCGCAGCCTTGCCCGCGACCTGGCCCGCGCGCTTGCCAGCTGCGGCCATGTTACCCACCTTAGGCGCACAAGGGCCGGGCCATTTGGCCTCGACAAGGCGATTTCGCTGGACAAATTGAACGAAATCGGCAAGGGCGCGCCCCTTGAACCAATACTCTTGCCGCTGAAGGCTGCTCTGGTCGACATCCCGGAGCTGATCCTTTCCCCGGAACAGGCAAGGGCGGTCCGTCAGGGACGGGTTCTGACCGGGATGTCTCGCAAGGACGGACAGGCATTGGCACTTCTGGAAGGGATTCCGGTTGCGCTGATGGAGGTCACGGGCAGTGAAGCCCGGGTCGTGCGGGGTTTCAATCTCACCGATGTCGCGGAGTAAAAGACATGTCGATTTCGGCAGAAAAGAAACAGGAAGTCATTTCCGACAACGCCCGCGGCAAGGGCGACACGGGCAGCCCCGAAGTGCAGGTCGCGATCCTAACCACCCGGATCAACCAGCTGACCGATCACTTCAAGGCGCACCACAAGGACAACCATTCGCGCCGTGGCCTGCTGGCCATGGTCAACAAGCGCCGCTCGCTCCTCGATTATCTCAAGAGGAAAGACGTCGAGCGCTACAACGCGCTGATCCAGAAGCTGGGTCTTCGCAAGTAACTCAAAGTTTCGGCCCGCTTCGGCGGGCCGTTTGCGTTTGCGCCATGCCGGCGGTTGCCGGACAGCCAGCGCAGGGCATTCCTCGCAATCCGGCGAGGGGCCTTGGGGCGAACAGACAGGCCCCTGCCGGACCGGGACGGCATCACCCGGAAGCAGGCCCCGCCCGGCAATATGGCCCGGCGGGTTCACGAAGGAAAACACATGTTTGACACTAAAACCGTATCGCTGGAGTGGGGCGGAAAGACCCTCACTCTGGAAACCGGCCATATCGCCCGTCAGGCGAATGGCGCCGTGCTCGCCACCTATGGCGAGACCGTGGTGCTGTGCGCGGTCACTGCCGCAAAGTCGGTCAAGGAAGGGCAGGACTTCTTCCCGCTGACCGTCAACTACCAGGAGAAATTCTTCGCCGCCGGACGCATTCCGGGCGGCTTTTTCAAGCGCGAACGCGGCGCTACCGAAAAGGAAACGCTGGTCTCGCGCCTGATCGACCGGCCGGTCCGGCCGCTGTTCCCCGAGGGCTTCTACAACGAGATCAACGTGATCGCGCAGGTCCTGTCCTATGACGGCGAGACCGAGCCCGATATCGTCGCACTGATCGCCGCATCGGCTGCGCTGACCATTTCGGGCGTGCCGTTCATGGGTCCGATCGGCGCTTGCCGCGTCGGCTACGAAGACGGCGAATACACGCTCAACCCGCGTCAGGATGTCGCTGCCAATGGCAATCTCGATCTCGTTGTTGCCGCCACCGGCAATGCGGTGATGATGGTCGAGAGCGAGGCCAAGGAGCTTTCCGAGGAAATCATGCTCGGCGCGGTCCTGTTCGCGCACGACGAGTGCAAGAAGGTGGTCAATGCGCTCATCGACCTCGCCGAAAAGGCCGCCAAGGAGCCCTGGGATATTGCGGTTTCGGACAATTCGGCAATCAAGGACCAGCTCAAGAAGCTGATCGGTGCCGATATCGCCGCTGCCTACAAGCTGACCGACAAGTCGGCCCGCTCGAACGCGCTGAACGTTGCGCGCGACAAGGCCAAGGCTGCCTTTGCCGAGGAAAGCGCGCAGACCCAGATGGTCGCGATCAAGACCGTCAAGAAGGTCGAGGCCGACATCGTGCGCGGTGCCATCCTCAAGGACGGCCAGCGTATCGACGGACGCACCACTACGCAGGTCCGCCCGATCGAATCGATCGTCGGCTTCCTGCCGCGCACCCATGGTTCGGCGCTGTTCACCCGCGGCGAGACCCAGGCGATCTGCACCACGACGCTGGGCACCAAGGACTCCGAGCAGATGATCGACGGGCTGGAGGGTCTCTCCTACTCGAACTTCATGCTGCACTATAACTTCCCGCCCTATTCTGTTGGCGAAGTCGGTCGCTTTGGCGCTCCCTCGCGTCGCGACACCGGGCATGGCAAGCTGGCCTGGCGGGCGCTGCGCGCGGTCCTGCCGACGAAGGACGAGTTTCCCTATACGATCCGCGTGGTCTCCGACATCACCGAGTCGAACGGCTCGAGCTCGATGGCGACGGTCTGCGGCGGTTCGCTCTCGATGATGGATGCAGGCGTGCCGATCAGCCGCCCGGTTTCGGGCATAGCCATGGGCCTGATCCTTGAAGGCAACGAGTTCACCGTACTGTCCGACATTCTCGGCGACGAGGATCACCTCGGCGACATGGATTTCAAGGTGGCCGGCACCTCCGAAGGCATCACCACGATGCAGATGGACATCAAGGTGGCGGGCATCACCCGCGAGATCTTCGAGGCTGCGCTCAACCAGGCCAAGGAAGGCCGCGCCCATATCCTTGGCGAAATGACCAAGGCGCTGGGTTCGGCGCGCACCGAGCTTTCGGCGCACGCTCCGCGCATCGAGACGCTGCAGATCGACAAGTCGAAGATCCGCGACATCATCGGCACCGGCGGCAAGGTGATCCGCGAGATCGTCGCCGAGACCGGGGCCAAGGTCGACATCGACGATGAGGGCCTGATCAAGATATCCTCGTCCGATCTGTCGCAGATCGAGGCGGCAAAGAATTGGATTCTCGGCATCGTCGAGGAGCCGGAGATCGGCAAGGTCTATGACGGCAAGGTCGTCAACATCGTCGATTTCGGCGCTTTCGTGAACTTCATGGGCGGCAAGGACGGCCTCGTCCACGTCTCGGAGATGAGGAACGAGCGGGTCGAAAAGCCCGGCGACGTTGTCTCCGAAGGCCAGGAGGTCAAGGTCAAGGTGCTCGAGATCGACCAGCGCGGCAAGGTCCGCCTGTCGATGCGCGTCGTCGATCAGGAAACCGGCGAAGAGCTCGAAGACACCCGCCCGCCGCGCGAGCCGCGCGAGCCGAGGGGTGATCGCGGCGATCGTGGCGGCGGTGACCGGCGTCCGCGCCGCGACGGCGATCGCGGCGGCAGGGGCGGCGGCGGCGGCGGTCGTGACCGTGGTCCGCGCCGCGAGGGCGGCGCTGGCGGGGGCGATCCCGACCACGTTCCGGCGTTCCTCAAGAACGACGATTAATTCCGGCGCGCGTCGATGCTAACGCATCGCGCGCCGGCCATGCTCATGCGCCGCACAGGCTGATTGATCCTGCCGGCCGCCGGAGCTCAGAAATCAAGGGGCCGCGGGAGCAATCCTGCGGCCTCTCTTTTGTGCACGATACCAGCCTTTATTGAGCGCGACTCATCTCCTCCCGCTTCCGGGAGGGGCAGCGAGACTTGGCGATGCGTCAGCAGCGCCTAGTCGCAGCGGGGTGGGCGAGCTGCGTCCGTGGAAGCCCACCCCCAACCCCTCGCGTAAACAGGAGGGGAGTTATGGGTTGTGATCAATGCAACCTGGAATCACTCGATCATTATTGCGAGGGCCGCAAAGCAATGACAGAAGGGAAATCCGAGTGGGAGACAGACCAATGAAGGCCGCCGTTTTCACCAGCCCCAGCGAACCGCTTGCCATCCGCGAGATCGAGCGCCCGCAACCGGGCAAGGGCGAGGTTGGCCTTCGTGTCGCGCGGGCCGGGATTTGCGGCTCTGACCTGCACGTCAAGGAAGGCGGCAATCCGGCCTTCGAGGGCGTCGTCATGGGCCACGAGTTCTCGGGCGTGATCAGCGAACTGGGCGACGATGCCGATGGCTGGCAACTGGGCGAACGCGTCATCTCGCTGCCGATCCACCCGTGCGGGACTTGCGAGGCCTGCTTGCAGGACAAGATCGGCCTGTGCGAACAGATCATCTTTACCGGCTTTTCGCACGACCATTCCGGCGCTTTTGCAGAATACACGGTTGTGCCCACCCATTCCCTGCACCGCGTGCCCGATGGGGTCAGCCTTGAGGCCGCCGCCTTGGTCGAGCCGCTCGCGGTCTCGCGCCGTGCGGTTTCGCGCACGCCGGTCGGGCCGGGCAGCATTGTTCTGGTGATCGGCACGGGACCGATCGGTGTGGGCGTTGCCAAGTTCGCCCGGATTGCCGGGGCGGCCAGGGTAATCGTCTCGGAAATGTCGGCCGAACGGCGCGCTCTGGCTCAGGCGATGGGCGCAACAGATGCGATTGATCCGGCGGCCGGGCCGCTGCGCGATCAGGTGCTGGCGCTGGCCGGCAAGCTTCCCGACGTGATCTTCGAATGCGTCGGCGTGCCTGGCCTCATCCAGCAAGCGATCGAGACCGCCGCTTACGAGGCGACGATCATGGTCGTTGGCTTGTGCTTCGGGGAAGACCACTTTCGCCCCAGCATGGCGATGAAACGCGAGCTGACGCTGGGCTTTTCGAACTGCTACACCCACGAGGATTTCGCAGGCGTGCTCGAGGCAATGGCCAGCGGCAGGCTCGACGCTTCGCCCATGCACACCGGCACGGTATTGCTCGACGTGCTGCCGGAGGCCTTCGAGGCGCTGATCGCCAACAAATCGGGCTGCAAGACGCTGGTCGATCCCTCGGGCGGGGCGCTGTAATTCCTCCTTGCCCGCGCTGCCTCAGCCCTTGGTGCGCGGCCTGCCCAGATAGTCCAGCTTGCCGATCTGCGCCCCGCTCATCCGCAGGATGTTATAGGCAGTGGTGACGTGGAAATAGAAGTTGGGCAGGCTAAAGCTGAGCAGGAAATCCTGCACCGTAAACAGCATCTCGAACGAGGCGACCTTGAACTGGACTTCGTTGTCCGCAATCGCCTCAAGCTCGCTCGGATCGACTGCATTCACTGCCGCGAGTGCGCTGGCAATCTCGGCCCGCATCGCCTCGAAAGTGTGAGGAAAAGGCCCGGGCTGGGGCGCGAAATTGCCCTCGCGCACTGCCACCAGCGCTCGCATCGAGTGGTGCGCGCATTGTTCGATCTGCTTGGAAAACGGCCACATGTCGGGCGCAAGGCAACTCTTGGCGAGATCGTCGGGCGCGGTGCCGGTCGCCTCGCAATGGGCCTGCGCCTTGTCGATCAGCCGCGCCACCTGCGGCAGAAATTGCTGATAGCTGCCGATGACGGCGGTGTGCAGTGAAAGGCTCAATTGCTGTCTCCCGAAAAATATGGTCGCGCCGGATTGCACCCCGGCCCGGTTGTCTACCAGAGGTTTCTTTGCTGTAGCGCCGCGCGGCGTTCGCGCACGATCTTTTCGCGCTCCTCGAGC
>JBIPOX010000090.1:0-5669 GCA_044378785.1 Novosphingobium sp. | reverse complement strand
CAGCTCGTTCAAGCTGTGCTGGCCGCCCTCAAGCTCTTCGACCTTGAAGCCAAGGCCGCCATCGATCGTGGTCTTGGTGATCTTCCAGCCCTTGTCGGTGCGCTTGTAATAGTTGCGGCGGGTAGCGAGGTTGAACACCGGCTTGCCGCCGCCACGGAAACCGAACAGGCCGATCATCACGCACCAGCTTTCGGCCACGTCGCCCGAAACCTCGACAAATTCGGAAACGGCAGCCTGGAAAACATAGGGCAGCGGGCCTGAATCGCCGTAGAAATACTCCCAGTATTCTTCCACCTGCTCGCGGCCCTTGGGGCCCTTGCCTGGCTCGTGCAGGCCCTTGACTTCGATGGTCGCATCGTCGGCGAGGCTGTCGAGCGATTCCATCCGGCCAGCCTGAACGCCATTGAAGCCGCCGCAGCAGTGCCAGTTGAACTTGCGCGCCGCGTCGGTGATCTGGCGCACGTCCTCCAGCTCGCGGATCCGGGCCTCAAGTTCGGCCAGCTTTGCATCACTCATTATCGCATCTCCCATTTGTATCGAACCAATTGCGTTAACTCAAAACCGGCGAGCTTCCAGGTCGTGCCGCAGCCGCGACAACTGCCAGAATCATCGCCTGAGCGAGGAAAGCGCAGCCTTGCGCAAACCGACGCCGTTGGCTAGTGCGGAATCGAGCGATGCCCTGAAACTAGCTATAGAGTGAACTTATGTCGATAGCTTCTCCCGACCTTAAATGGCTTCCCAAGTCCGATTTCATCATCGGCAAGACTGTCAACGGTGGCGGCATCCGCGAATACGACCACCTCTATCCGGCCAATGCGCAGCTCACCCGCAAGGTCCCGGTCGCTGGCAAGGAAGAGGTCGACGCCGCAGTGCGCGCCGCACGCGCCGCGCTGCCGGGCTGGCGCAACACCCCGCCCAATGAAAAGCGCAAGGTCATGCTGCGCTTTGCCCAGCTGATCCGCGAGAACGGCGAACGGCTCAAGCGCGTCGTCAATGCCGAGAACGGCGGCATCTACCACCAGCTTGACTGGTTTGTGGAATGGGACGCCGACCTGTTCGAATACAACGCCGGCTATGCCGACAAGATCGCCGGCGAGGTCGTGCCGATCTGGCCGCAGAACGCTTTCGACTACACGCTCGACGAGCCGTTTGGCGTGATCGGCATCCTGGTGCCGTGGAACGGCCCGGTGATCTCGTTCGGCCAGATGATCGCGCCTGCCATGGCGAGCGGCAACACCTGCATCATCAAGCCGACCGAGTTCGCGCCCTTTTCGTGCCTGTTCCTTGGCGAACTGGCGCTTGAGGCCGGCATTCCCGAAGGCGTGATCAACGTCATCCCCGGCAATGTCGAGGCAGGCGAGGCGATGACCAGGCATCCGGGCATCGACAAGCTGCACTTCACCGGCAGCGGCAACACCGCCAAGAAGATCCTGATGGGTGCGGCCGAGAACCTGACTCCGGTCGGGCTTGAGCTGGGCGGCAAGTCGGCCCGCCTTGTGTTTCCCGATTGCGACTGGGAACAGGCAGTCCAGACTGTAGTGATGACCGCGGTCGGCAATGCCGGACAGGCCTGCATCGCCGGTTCGCGCGCGCTGGTCCACGAATCGATCTACGACAGGTTCCTCGCCGACTGTCAGGCGCTCGCCAACCAGATCCCGATCGGCGATCCCAACTCGACCAGCACCCTGATGGGTCCGATCGCGCACCGGCTGCAATATGATCGGATCCTCTCGATGATCGACCATGCCCGCAGCGAGGGCGCGGACTTCCTTTCAGGCGGCGGCGCGGCAGGCGGCGATCTTGCCGAAGGCTACTTCATCAAGCCGACGCTGATCAACGATCCCGAGGCCAGGCTGGAGATCAGCCGCGAGGAAGTGTTCGGCCCGGTGGTCAGCCTGATGCCGTTCAAGGACGAGGACGATGGTGTCGCCAAGGCGAACAACACCGTGTTCGGCCTCGCAGCCTATATCGAGAGCACCAACATCAAGACCGTCCACCGCGTCGCCGCCAGGCTCGATGCCGGTAACGTGCTGGTCAATGGCGCGGGCGGCCTGCCAACCGCAGCGCCGTTTGGCGGCCACAAGCAGAGCGGCGTTGGCCGGGTGGGTGGCATCTGGGGCATTCGCGAATTCATTCGCACCAAGAATGTCCACATTGCGATGTAGGAATGCTATAACTGTAATCGTTGACGCTAACGGCGGCGCGTGAGTCTCTGGCGGGCCGCAAACAAAAGGAGATCGAGACATGCCCAAGGCCAAGCTGCGCCACGTCGCCATCAACTGCGAAGACCTTGAGGGTGAAGCCCAGTTCATGAAGGACGCTTTCGAACTGGAAGAAGTCGGCCGTGCTGGCGACGTCACCAAGTCTGGCGCGATCTACCTCAGCGACGGGGTGATGAACATCGCGCTGATCCGGATCGAGGACAAGGATTTCCCGAACTACAACCCGCAGGGCCTCAACCACATCGGATTCGTGACCCCGGACCTCGATGCGTCGATCGACGCCGCCGAGGCTGCGGGCGCGAAATCGATGGTCGACCGCAACAACAAGATGGCTGGCGTGACCTGGGAAATGAAGATGAAGTCACCCAGCGGCAAGTTCGATTACGACCTGTCCGATCACGGCTGGCCCGGCATCACGCTTTAGCGCCGCCTTGCCGGACTGCTACCAGCGGTCCATCGAGGCGACGAGGAGGTCGACGATCTGGACGATCTGCGCGCGCCGTTCGGCATCGAGCGAGCGGCTGCCCGACAGCACGACATCGAGGTGAACCCCGCGCAGCGCCATGGTCAGCGCTCGCGCGGGAAGTTCGGGCTCGCGGAAGGTCAGGCCTTCGCGCTCGGCATAGGCTGTGATGATGTTGAGAATGCCGGTCCGTGCCGCATCGGCAAGCGCTTCGCCTGCATCGCGCAGTTCAGGGAAACGGTGCGATTCGCCGTAAATCAGGCGGACCAGCCCAAAGTGCTGGCTGTCGAAACCGATCTCGAGGCTCTTGCAGGCGAACTCGCTCAGCATGTCGGCAAGCGGGCGCGGCGGCCCCTGTACCGAGCGGATGCGCGCGCTCAGGTCGCCCTGCACCAGCTTCTTCATCATCGCCAGGAACAGCTCTTCTTTCGAGGCGAAGCGCGAATAGAGCGTTGTTTTCGATACGCCGGCCGCCTTTACGATCGTCGCCATCGAGGTGCCGCCGTAGCCGTGCTTGAGAAATTCGCCGAGCGCTACCTCGACCAGCTCGTTCTCGATATCGGCGACTTCCTCGAGGCGCGGCCTGCCACGCGCGCGCCGCAGCGGCGCGGACACAGCCGAGCGTGCCTGCCGTTTCGTCGTGGCCTGCGTCGCGTTCATGTCTTCCCCTCGGCCCCTTCGGTCCAGGCGACGTGGTAGAGGTCAGCGCGGCGATCCGCAAGATTGCGCACCGCGCCCGCGTTTCGGCTTGCCAGCAAGGCATCGAGCGAAAGCTCGGCAATCACGATCGTCTCGACATTGGGCTCGGCCTGCGCAGCCACACCGTCGCGCGCGAACATGTGATCACTCGGGGTCAGCACCGCGCTTTGCGCAAAGTGGACATCCATGTTCGCTACCCCGGCCAGATTGCCGACCAGCCCGGCAGTGATCACGTAGCACTGGTTCTCGACCGTGCGCGCCTGGCAGCAGTAGCGCACTCGCAAGTGTCCGCGCCGGTCCTCGGTGCAATAGGGCACGAACAGAAGCAGCGCGCCCTGATCGACGAGATGGCGGGCCATTTCGGGAAACTCGCTGTCATAGCAGACCATGACCCCGATCGGGCCGCGATCGGTGGCGATCACTCCGGCCTTCGATCCACCAGCGATGTGCCAGACCTCGCGCTCGGAGGGTGTGGGGTGGAGCTTGTCCTGCACGGCACGACTGCCATCGCGCAGGAAGACATGGCAGCTGTTGAGCATCTGCCCGTCAGGTGCCTGGCCGGGATGGGTTCCGGCGATGATGTTGATGCCATGCGCGACGGCGCTGCGCTGCATGAAGGTGCAGAACCATTCGCCATGGGCAGCGATCGCTTGCATTGCCGACAGGGGATCGAGCTCTGGACCGCCGTCGGACAGCAACGGCATAGTGAAGAATTCGGGAAACAGCACGAAGTCGCATTGGGCCTGCGCCGCGACTGTGATCCAGTAACCGACCTGCGCCTCGAATGCTGCTGCGCCCTGATTGCTGCGCGCCTCGAACTGCACCGAGGCAACACGCACCGAGGCGGGCAGGGCTGAATCGGCAAGCGGGTTCATCGCCGCCAATCTAGTCCCGCCGCGCCGTCAGTCCAGCATTGGCGTTGCCGGAGCGGGTGTTTACAGTTATGTTCTACTTATGTTCTGATACGAATGAAAAAGGGAGACAGGCCATGGTCCATGTGGGCGGATGCCAGTGCGGCGCGGTGCGCTACGCAATCGAGGGCGGTTCCGATCGCACTGCCCTGTGCCACTGCCGCGATTGCCAGATCAGTTCGGGGGCGCCGCTGGTCAGTTGGACGGTGGTTGCGGCCGGCCAGTTCCGCGTCACCCGGGGCGAGGCAGTGACGCACAATTCCTCGGGCGCGGCGATGCGCAGCTTCTGCGGCACTTGCGGCACCGGGCTTTTTTATGTGAACGAGGAAGTGCTTCCCGGCCTCGTCGACGTGCAGACCGCAACGCTCGACGATCCCGAGGCTTTCGCGCCATTGGCCCATATCCAGGTGGCCGAGCGGATCGGCTGGATGGCGCAGGCGCACCAGCTGCCGCAATTCGATCGCTATCCGGACGGAGGCTGAGTTTGGTTCAGCCCCGCCCGCGATAGGGGGCAACCCCCTGATCCGGCACCCATAACCCTGCGGGCGCTGGCCCGGACTGCCAGAACACGTCGATCGGAATGCCGCCGCGCGGATACCAGTATCCGCCTATGCGCAGCCAGCGCGGTGCCATCTCGTCAAACAGGCGCTGGCCAATGCCTAAGGTCACGTCCTCGTGAAACCCGGCGTGGTTGCGAAACGCGCCGAGAAACAGCTTGAGGCTCTTCGATTCGACGATGGTCGCCCCGGGCGCATAGTCGATCACCAGGTGGGCAAAATCGGGCTGGCCTGTCACCGGGCACAGCGAGGTGAATTCAGGCGCGGCAAAGCGCACCAGATAGAGCGAGCCCTGACGCGGATTGGGCACATAGTCGAGCGCTGCCAGTTCCGGGCTTGCCGCAAGCGTGCTCGGCTGGCCAAGATGGATCGGTTTGGGCGTGTCGCTGCTCATCGCAAACCCCATGCCCGCAAGAGCACCACTGGACAAGGCCGACATTTGCGCCATTCTGCCCGCCATGGCCAGGAAGACAGGAAAATCGGGCACTGCGAAAGCAGCCGAGCACGCGATCGGCACGCGGCTGGTCGAGGCCGGACGGCGTCCCGAATGGACCGGGCCGGTGGTAAATCCGCCGGTCTGGCGCGCCAGCACCCATCTCTACGAGACCATGGCCGAGCACCGCGAGGCACCGCGCCATAACGAGGACGGGCGCTTTTACTACGGCAGGCGCGGATCACCGACGCAATGGGCGCTGGCCGAAGCGCTGACCCAGCTCGAGCCCGGCGCGGCAGGCACCGTGCTCTATCCTTCGGGCGTCGCTGCGATTGCCGGAGCGCTGCTCACCGTGCTGCGCCCGGGCGACGTCCTGCTGATGAC
>JBIPOX010000377.1:0-3857 GCA_044378785.1 Novosphingobium sp. | reverse complement strand
AGGGAATACATCCCCTTTTCCACGTCCTCTAGTGTGACCTGCCTACCAGTGAACGGGCACACACGATCATGCGTGCGTGTCCACCTTTCAATGAGCCACCCTGAACCATAACGGTCCATAAGTTCCTCACGGCTGTGCTTGTCGTCTTGGACATACTTTTTCTTTTCCATAGGGTTCCCCTTTCGTGGGAGTTATGCAAAAGGAAGTTCTCAACAACTGTTTTCGCACCGCCTAATCATTAGAACGAGAGTAGTCCGGTAAGGAGTCGAACCCTACTTGACACACGATTGGGGCATTATATGGAGCCCACCTTATCGAGACTGCTTCTGTTGTGATTCCACATCTTTAGCAGTTGCTCTACAACTGTGTGCCAATACCTCACCATTTGAGGTACCGGACCATGACTAACTAATCATTAGAACGAGAACTGTCAATGGCAGGGCATGTTCGGTTGGTTCTCCGACAGTGAGGCCTAAGCCTCAGGTGTCACTTGGTCTTTACGACCAAGCGACTGAAGTCAATTGAATTGCCCGTGAGACGGGCGACCCTATTGAGGGCGACAGCGGCCATGAGCCGGTTGTCTCCCTCTGCCTTTATGAGGCGACCGGTGATCGCCTCGTAGGTGTGCGCAGTAAACGCCGCACGCTTGTGGCGCGCCGCTCGCTTCTTGCTTGCCTTCATGTGTTCCCCTTTCAAGGGATTATGAACACGCCCTACCATTGGGGAGAAGGGGATATCTGGCGCATCAGAGTAAGGGGCTCGTGCTGCCTTTCGTAACATGATGGGGTCAATCAACTCCCATGTTGCCCTGTCTAATGGTTAGACGGATAGAAACGGGTTTGCTCACAAGTCTTGCGGGTTTCTCATGTCCGCAGTGTCATGCTTGCTGTCGCTGGGATTCCGACCAAGGCTTATAACCCTATTGGTGTGCGTAGGGGGATTCCCTTTCCTGCCAGCGTGCTACACACGTTATTGTGTGCGCATGGCTACAGTGGGGCGTGTTTGACACCCCAGTTGTCTCTATCCGCCTAATCATTAGACAAGGCTCAAGACCTTGTTGTGGTTTAGACGGCGCCCCAGTTGCCCGAGGCGCCGTCCTCACCTATTGTCCCAATGATTGGCGGTAAGGGATGGGCTCAGCAAGGGGGTAATCCCGCATGCTTCACCCACCCCTCGGTCGGGCACTCTCCGACCACGTATCTCGGACCTACTGCTCTGTCACTTCTACCAGCCTTAGAGGGCATTACCCCTCTGCTACTAACGATTCTGCACCAACCATGCGGTTGGCTACCAGCGTTCACGGCGCCCAGCACGAAGTGTATTGCTACACTCGGCCAGATTCTGCAAGCCTTTGAATGAGTGTCAATCAAGGTGGGTACTCTTTGTGCTTACGCAGCCCACAACACTCGGCCAGACAGATACTCGGTCTTATCCGATACTTATATAAGCAGTGCTTACCCCTGATGCCCCACATTGTGTGGGAAGCCTTTTAACGACATACTCGGGTCGATGTGGGCGATGCCCTTCACAGAGCGTCTCCCTTATTTCAGGATGCTACGAGCCCCACAGGAAATGTATTACTTAGTGACAGCCGCCAAGATAGCGGCAAGGGTGGCTACATCTGCCTCGGTGAGGAACTCTTTGTTTTCCTCAAGGAGGTCGATCCCCTTCTTGATGTCAAGACGAGCCTTGACTTCAACTGGCTTGGGCTCACGCTTGGGAGCGATTGCCTTGCTAACTGCGGCGCTCAACTTGTTGTAGAGCCAGTCAGTATCCTTGCCACGAATTTCGGCCTCTTCGATGAAGCCGATGGTCTTCTTGACACGGACACCAGTGGTACGACAAGCCGTGCCCACGACCTCATCGATGGTGATAAGAGATACCCTATCGCCCGCAACAAGCCCCATAGCACGGGCTTGGACGAGCAAGATATCCGCATCCACCTTCTTGATGGTGAACATCTCGACCAACTCTTCGGCAGTGTTACCACCGTCGTAGAAGAAAGCCTTGAGCGGCAGCGTCATCTCAAGGAGTTCAGTGGCGTCGTCGTATTCCTTACGGACTACTCGGAGCACCTCCCAAACTTCCATGATGTCAGCGTTAGCCGATGTGGACAGCAGGCGTTCTACCTGCTGTTGGACAGTTTCCTTTGTTGTTTCCATGATTGCTCCTTTCAAGAGCGTTGAGTTGTGCATAACAACTCCCATGGAACTCGTAGCAGTGTTTTTCCTGGGGTGGCATTTTGTAATGTCTTGCCACATTTTTCATAGACCTATTTCTAGACCCACGCCGCATAAGGAAGGCGCCCTGTGAGGGGCACCGCCCAGACCCACTAGGGGCAGGGGAGCACTGCTGAGTGTGTGCGGGCTACTACCTCTTCCACACCCTATGAGGTACGCTATGAACCCGTGTGCTACAGTAGACACACTCGGCACCGCAAGAGCAGCACCTAAGTGTCTAGCGAGTAGAACACCCCGTACATTAAAGGGTCAAGGGGGGGTCAGGTGTAGGCAGGGCCCACTCCCCGATGAATGCTCAACTGCTGAATAGCCCTATTCTCAACTAAGGGGAACCTGTGGATAACTTTATATAGCCCTATTCACCCTGTGGATAACTATTCATTCTGCAATGCTCCAACGCGCAGGTTGGGCCAACATGTACAAAATATACATCGCCCAACCGTGTGTGGATAAGGTAACATTTAACTATGACTATTAACCCTAAGCAATTTGAAGACCACACATATAGCGGTATTTCTGTTCATGGTTCTTCTCAGTCTGGTTTAAAGGAAATCTCACCAATGATGTCCGATGGGACAAAGGGTGCTGGTTATACAGACAAGCCTTCAGTGTTCATGTGGGACCCTAAAAAACTAGACGGTCCTGGTCAAATTGGTGGTCTTGCTGAGAAGTACGCTTCAGGCGGATCGTATTACATCACGGATGCTCAGAAAGCTGGAAGACTCAAAGATTTACCCCATGTCTTGCATTCTACTAAGCCAGTTAAAGTTTTAGAAGAAATACCCTTTACTGGCAAAATGTCAGACTTTGATGCCATTGACAGTGCACTTGAAAGGCACGGATTACCTCGTAGGAAACCAGAACCACAATTCCTTGAGACTGAGGGAGAGAGCTGGGGCTAATGATCATATTCAGCGTACTTCTAGCAACACTGTTGTTTTCTATTTACCTATCTAAAAAACTAACTGATTACTGATCGGCGCAACCGGCATATGGCTAGTGGAGTAGTAAAAATCCGCCGTTAGGTTGCATTTTGGTGTAACATAGAGCAACAGATCTTCTAGGAGGCAGTAATGGCAACAGACCACAGGGGACGCCCACTTCACGCTGGAAAACGCACTTCTGACGAAATTGGTTTTGACCCCAATTTAATGGGGAACCCTAGCTACAATGCTGGCGACCCGTTGTTGCAGAAAGCAACTGTAGATAAAGAAATTGCTGCTCTGGCTAATATTGAGTACGGCGAATATAAAGAACCAACAGACCGCTGAGGTAAGGAGTTAATCATGGCATCAGACCACAGAGGTAACCATGTCCACGCTGGAAAACGCACTGACGATGAAATCATGGCAAACCCGTTCTATAACGCTGGCGACCCTTTGTTGCAAAAAGCAACTATGGATAGGATGCTGGGTGATTACCCCAGCATGGAAAAACAGGCACCTGTAGGTAAGGTTCCCCCCATGGTTACTGCTAAGGGTGTTAAAGAGGCAGCTACTAATGCTGGAAGCAAGATTGCTAACAGTGGGTATGGCAGCGCAGCAATGGCTGGTGCTGCTGCCGGAGGTGTCTTCCTTGGTGGTGGCATCAACTTGGCAGCTGGCGAAGTTGGCCACC
>JBIPOX010000145.1:0-4700 GCA_044378785.1 Novosphingobium sp. | reverse complement strand
CTATCGAACATCGGCGCTTGCAACACCGCAAGCTAGCCGCCTAACATCAACCCCCAGACGAGGCCGATCCTCCGCTAATCTACGTCGCGATCTGAGCCAAATGTCCTGACGACGGACAGCTTCCTTATCACCTCATCAGGTGTGTTGAGGTAGTCCCGTTCTTCATCTGTCAGCGGTTCAGTCATCTGCGTCTCACTTGCCTCCTACCGGCCTCTCGCCTAAACGACGCGCCGTGCCGGTGTAGCTCAGTGGTAGAGCAACCGCCTTGTAAGCGGTAGGTCGTCAGTTCAATCCTGACCTCCGGCACCATTTTCTGAGTGACTAGGGTGAGACTAAACGGCCTTAAGACACTGAAAATGAACACATTTCTCTAGGATTACAAATCAGGTGCTCTACCAACTGAGCTAAGCCGGCCCGTCAGCCTTGCGCCCATAGCGCTAGAGGACGCCAAAGGTCCAGCCCTCGGTGCTGGCGACGCGATCAAGGCCGGGCGGGGTCCACAGGTCCGGTTCGTTGGCCACATTGCGCAGCCAGGCTGCGGACAGGATCGCGTCGGTGGCGTGGTCGGTATAGGCATCAAGTTGAGCGTGCCGGTCCACTCCCAGCTTGCCCAGCGCCGCATCGAGTTCTTCCCGGCTCAGCATCTTGCTGCGCCCCGGCGGGATCCCCGCAGCGCGCGCGGCAAGGCTGGTGTAGATCTCGACGATCACCGTGCCGCGTTCGGGCAGAGGATCGAACGGCCAGATCGGCAGCGCGCCGGACAGCCGATGGAACAGCCGCATCCCGGTGAGACTTGATTTGCCGACTTGCGCCGCCCCGACGAGGTTGAAGCAGCTTGACGGGGTCAGCTGGTGCGCGCGCTGCCGTTCCTCGGTCAGCCGCATCCGGCCCGCGCCAGGCCGGAACAGGTCGCCGCACCAGTCTTTGCTATGGCGGAAATGCCTGCTCGCTTCGGGATGCATGACGAAGCTTGTCGCGGCCAGGCCAAGGTCCGTTTCGGCAATTTCATCGACCAGCCGCCACAGCTCGTATGCATTGGCGGGGGATCGGTCCCAGCCAGGGAAATAGGCTTGAGCGTCAACGAAGGGCAAGCCAGGCGAAAGATCGAACCCTACCAGTGCGTTATCGGGTAGCTCGCTCAGCAACCAGCCAAGCACGTCCTCGCGCGACCAGCGGTGGCCTGGCCGGACCAATGCCGGAGCATCCTGGCCCTCGTCGCAGCAAGCAATCGCAATCCCCTTTTGCCGCGCGCCTTTGGCCCCTGACCAATCGATCGCGACAAATCTTGAAAAGCGGTTCACGGTGTCGGGCAATCGGCACCAGGGGCGATTTCCCATCCGCGCTTGCGCGCGAATGCCACATAGGGTTGGCGCGGGGCCGTCGCCTCCTCCGCCTCGGCCTGCGGCAAGTCCTCGAAGCGTGCCGCCGAAATCAGCACACAGGTCTCGCCGCGCCAGCCCTCCATGCGCCAGTCGGTAAGACCTTGAGCAAAATAGAGGCGCGCCAGCTCGCGCATTGGCGGTTTGCCGACATGCCAGACGCCAAAGCCTTCGAGCGTTCCGAAGTCGGAGCCGGAATACTGGACGACAGCGGCGCGCGATCCACCGGGCGACATGATCGGCCGGTCACCGGTTTCGAGCATCGTGCCCTTGCCGCTGCGATCGATCATGAAGTAGCCGCCGATCTCATAGCCGATCCATTCGAAACCGATGAAACGGCCATCGGCGGAAAGCTCGGGATCGTTGATCTGCTCGATCCAGCTGGCGTCGACGCAATAGGTCCGTCCGCCCAGCGTCGAGAACGCGATGCGCCACATGTCGGCGCGCGCGATGCCGGACCAGGCGGCAGGAATCTCGAGCGGGGCGGTCCGGGAGATTTCCGTGCCCTTGGTCTGCTCGATGTGACGGCAGGCAGCCAGGTTAGGTGCGTTGCGGCCCGAGGGCTTTGCATGGCTCGCCGACCCGCCCGCAAGCGCAGCGCAAACCGCAAGCACAATCGCGATTGCTCGCATGGCTCTATCCTTCCTGCCGCTCGCGGCGCTTCCTCTCCCACCATTCGATACGCTCGATCACTTGCCGTTCGAAACCGCGCGGCACTGGCTCGTAATAGGTCTGGGGGCTCATCCCTTCGGGCCAATAGTCCGCGCCAGAAAAGCCATCGGGTGCTTCGTGATCGTATTCATAGCCCTCGCCATGGCCGATCTGCTTCATCAGCTTGGTCGGGGCATTGAGAATATGCGGCGGCGGGGGCAGCGATCCGGTTTCCCTGGCGCTTTGCCAGGCGGCCTTCTGTGCCTTGTCGGCCGCGTTCGATTTGGGTGCAGTGGCGAGGTAGAGGCAGGCCTGGACGATCGCCAGTTCCCCCTCGGGCGAGCCGAGGAATTCGTAAGCGTCCTTGGCGGCAAGGCACTGGCTTAGTGCCAAGGGGTCGGCAAGGCCGATGTCCTCGCTGGCGAAACGGGTCAGGCGGCGCAGCACGTAGAGCGGCTCCTCGCCCGCCGTCAGCATTCGCGCCATGTAGTAGAGCGCGGCCTGCGGGTCGGAGCCGCGCAGTGCCTTGTGCAGCGCCGAGATCAGGCCGTAGTGGCCGTCGCGGTCCTTGTCGTAGACGGCAAGGCGGCGGTGCAGCAAGTCGCCAAGGCCAGCGGCATCGAGCGTGTCGTCGATGGCGGCGGCATAGAGCGTTTCGGCCTGGTTGAGCAGGAAGCGGCCATCGCCGTCAGCCGACGCGATTAGCGCTGCGCGCGCATTGTCGTCGAGCGGCAGCGGCTTGCCCTCCAGCACCTCGGCGCGTTCGAGCAGCTGGCGGAGCGCCTGCGCGTCGAGCCGGTGGAGGATCAGCACCTGCGCCCGGCTGAGCAGCGCGGCGTTGAGCGCGAAGCTTGGGTTTTCGGTAGTCGCGCCGACCAGGGTGACGGTGCCGCGCTCGACGAACGGAAGAAAGCCGTCCTGCTGGGCACGGTTGAAGCGGTGAATCTCGTCGACGAACAGCAAGGTGCGCTGGCCTGCCTTGGCGGCGGTTTCGGCTTCGGCGAAGGCTTTCTTAAGGTCGGCTACGCCCGAGAATACCGCGCTGACTGCGGCAAAGCGCATGCCGACTGCATCGGCGAGCAGCCGCGCGATGGTGGTCTTGCCCGTGCCGGGCGGCCCCCACAGGATCATCGAGGAGAGTTTGCCCGACGCAACCATGCGCCCGATCGCGCCTGCTGCGCCGGTCAGGTGCTCCTGCCCGACAACCTCGGATAGCGCGAGCGGACGCAACCGGTCAGCCAGCGGCGCATCGGCAGCTGGCGCGGTGTCGCGCGAAGCAGGCGGCAGATCATCGGCAAACAGGTCGGCCATAGTGCCTATCCTAGCGACTTTGCCTCACGCTGCAAAAGGGGGTATCGTGGGACTTCCTTGGGAGAGGGAGAGCAATCATGAACGAGATAGGCGCAAGCAAGACGCCGACGGGCTTCTGGGTGATCGCAGGGCTCAGCCTGCTGTGGAATGGCTATGGCGGCGTCGATTACACGTTGACCCGGCTGCGCAACATGGATTTCCTGACATCGGTGGCGGGCAGTCGCGAAAAGGCAGAAGCGATGCTCGCTTCGATCGACGCAATGCCGCTGCTGGCCCAGCTCGGTTGGGGTCTTGGGGTCTGGAGTTCGGTGCTTGGCTCGATCCTGCTGCTGCTGCGATCGCGTCATGCGGCAAGCGCGTTCCTGCTGTCGCTGGTCGGCGCCGTAGTCAGTTTCGGTTTCCAGATCGGCTCGATGCCTGCGGACATGAACACTCCGTCTGGCTGGATCATGATCGCAGTGATCATCGGGGCGATCGTGTTCTTCTGGTGGTACGCCAGGCGCGCAACGGCGCAAGGGATCTTGCGCTGAACTACGCGTTGCCGGCAGACTTCTGCCGGATCAGGCGCAGGTAGGTATCGGTGACGGTCTGATTGATCCGGTCCCACGAGAAGTCCTGCGCGCGAGCTTCGCCGGCCAAGCCATGGCGCGTGCGAAGCTCAGGTTGCTGGACGTATTCGCGCAATGCCTCGGCGAACTGGTGGATCGCGCCGGGACGGATCAGGCGGCCCGAGGCCCGGTCGTCAACGAGACTCTGGCTACCGGTCGCCTCGGCAGCGACGACAGGCAATGCGCAGGCCATCGCTTCGAGCGTGACATTGCCGAAGGTCTCGGTCACCGAGGGATTGAACAATACGTCCATGCTGGCGACTGCGCGGCCCAGGTCCGCCCCCTGCTGAAAGCCGGCGAACACTGCATCAGGGATCCGCGCCTCCAGCCAGCCGCGCGCCGGTCCTTCACCGATGACGAGCACCTTGTGGGCGATGCCGCGCTGCCTGAGTTCGTCGACCGTGTCCGAGAAGACATCGAGTCCCTTTTCCATCACCAGTCGGCCGAGGAAGCCGATCGCGACGTCCTCGTCCGCGATGCCGAGCGCGCGCCGCCATTCGTGCGAGCGGCGCTGCGGGTTGAACAGCTCGCGGTCGACCCCCCGCGACCAGATCGAGATGTCGTAGTTCATCCGCGCGTCGCGCAACACCTGCGCCATGCTCTCGGAAGGCGCGACGAGCGCATCGCAGCGCCGGTAAAAGCGCCGCAACATCGCCTCCATCAGCGGTTCGCCCCAAGCCAGGTTGTAATAGCGCAGGTAGGTCTCGAAGCGGGTGTGCACCGAAGCCAGCAGCGCAATGTCGCGCCTGCG
>JBIPOX010000088.1:0-5732 GCA_044378785.1 Novosphingobium sp. | reverse complement strand
CTGGCAGACAAGGCGCTCGATGGCTTGATTGCACTGGCGCATTACGTCGCCACGCAACCAGGTGCAGTCTCGCATTTTCCGAGCATGGGCCTAGGCAGCTTCCTTCTGTTCGTAAGCGGCGGCCTGTGGCTTGCGCTATGGCACCATCGAGTGAGGCTGCTCGGCCTGGTGCCTGCCGCCATCGGTGCTGTTCAGCTTGCCACATTGAGCCCGCCCGACATCCTCATTTCAGGCGATGGCCGTCATGTCGGCCTTGTCGATTCCTGGAGCAAGACACTTCTGGTGCTGCGCGATAGCCGCAGCGATTTCGTGCGCGATAACCTGACCGAAGGCGCGGGCATGAACGGCGCGGTGCGCCCGCTCGCCCAATGGCCCGGCGCGGACTGCAATCCAGATTTCTGCATGGCACGCCTGTCCCGGGGCGGACGCGACTGGAGCCTGCTTATCGCCCGTGGCCGTGACTATGCGCCCGAACGCGCACTCGCCGCTGCCTGCGAGCGCAGCGACATCGTCATTGCCGACCGGGGATTGCCGGGAAGCTGCGAGCCGCGCTGGCTCAAGATCGATCGCCGGCTCCTGGCCCGTACCGGAGGCCTGACGATCGACCTTGAACATCAAGAGCTGCGCACGGTGGCGCAGGGGCAGGGCAGGCACGGCTGGTGGCGACCCGCGCCGGACCCGTTCAACCGCGCGATCACGCAAAAAGCCACGCCAGGCGAAACAGCCGCCCAGCCTTAAACGGCTCGATCAGTTATAGCGGCGCAACAGCCCCGCAAGCTTGCCCTGCACGATGACTTCACCTGGGCCATAAAGCTGCGGCTCGTAAGCGGCATTGGCCGGATCGAGCCGCACCATCCCGTTCTCACGCCGCAGATATTTGAGCGTTGCTTCCTCACCGCGGACCAGGGCTACGACAATCTCGCCATCGCGCGCCGTATCGGTGCGCCGGATCAGCGCGAAATCGCCATCGAAAATTCCCGCATCGATCATCGAATCGCCCGATACCTCGAGCGCATAGTGATCGCCTGCGCCAAGCAGGGCAGCCGGCACCGGCAAGGTCGCATGGCCTTCCAGCGCCTCGATCGGCACACCGGCAGCAATCCGGCCATGCAGCGGAATTTCGATGACGTCATTTGCCGCAACTGGCGGCGCATGGCGCGGCGCGGGAGTCGGAGAATTGGAGTTGGCTGCCAGCTTGGCAACCTTGGCACCTTGGTCCTCTGGCGTGCGGATCACTTCGAGCGCGCGGGCGCGATTGGGCAGGCGGCGGATGAACCCGCGCTCCTCAAGTGCCGAGATCAGGCGATGGACACCCGACTTCGATTTGAGATCGAGCGCCTCTTTCATTTCCTCGAAACTAGGCGAGACCCCGCTATCCTCAAGCCTTGTCTGGATGAAACGGAGCAGTTCGTGTTGCTTGCGTGTCAGCATGTTCGCCAACCTCCCGGGCTTGATTCTATGAACAGATACGGAACAATTAAGCAACACAAAATGGAACGTCAAGCAATTCCGCCGTTCCCGATCAGAAAAATGCGCACGATCTCACCTGACTGCGCCGCAAGGGCATGCGCGGGCCGATCGATCAGGGCATTGCTCGCTGCCAACGAGGCGAGTGCGCCGCTGTCCTGGACGCTTTGCGGCGTGACGCTTTCGCCGTCCCAGCTCGCCCGGACGAATTCGCGTCGATTGCCAATCGCGCCGAGCGGTACGGCAAGTCGCGCGCTCAGGACACGGGGCAGGGGATCGGCTGCACCGGCCATCGCGCGCAACAGTGGCAGGACGAACAGATAGGCGGTGACAAAGCTCGAAACCGGGTTGCCGGGCAGGCCGACAATGACCTGCCGCTGGCCTGCGCGCTCGCGGGTCGCAACCAGCAGCGGCTTGCCCGGTTTGATCGCGATTCGCCAGAAATCGATCTGGGCACCCAGAGTCTCGATCGCAGGACGGACCAGGTCATGATCGCCGACCGATGCCCCGCCGCTGGTCACAACCACGTCGCAGTCGCTGGCCTGATCGAAAGCTTCGTGCAGCGCCTCAAGCCGGTCGGCAACTGGCCCGATGCGCCGCGCTTCGCCAGTCAGACCGCGCACCATCGCCATCAGCATCGCCCCGTTGCTTGCCGGGATCTGGTGAGGCGCGCACGTATCGGCACTTTCGGCCAGTTCGTCGCCGCTGTCGATGATCGCTACCCGTGGCAGACTGCCGACCGGCATCGCATCGTGCCCGGCCGAAATCGCCAGCGCGCCCTGCGCGGGCCCAACCAGCATGCCAGCAGGCAGCACCCGATGGCCTGCGACAAAATCGAGCCCGGCCTTGCGGATGTGCTTGCCGGGAAGGTCGGGGCCTTCGCCAGTCAGGCGCAGCTGCTCACCCTCGCGCTCGACATCCTCCTGCAGGATGACGCTGCCCGCGCCTTCGGGCAGCAGTGCTCCGGTCGATATGCGCACGGCTTCGCCCTTGCCTGGCGCACCCGCAAAGGGATGGCCAGCCGCGCTCTCGCCGATCACGCGCCACGGCCCCTCGCCATCGCCGAGCCGCACGGCATAGCCGTCCATCGCCGAAAGGTCGGCCATGGGCTGGGTGCGAAGCGCCAGCAGGTCGCGCGCCAGATAGCGGCCCTGCGCCTGCTCGACCGGCACGGTCTCAAGCGGCAAGGCAGGGGCAAGCGCGATCAGCCGGGCCTGCGCCTCCTCCAGCGGCAGCGGCGGGGGCGGGGTCATTGCTGCGCATTCTCCGCCAGCCAGTGCCCGGACTTGCCACCGCGCTTCTCGATCAGGCGCACGTCCTCGATCACCATCGCCTTGTCGAGCGCCTTGGCCATGTCATAGATCGTCACCAGCGCCATACTGGCAGCGACGATTGCTTCCATCTCGACCCCGGTCTTGCCGGTGAGCGAGGCGCTTGCCGTCACCCGCACGCCATCGGCCTCCCAGGCAAAATCCACCGACACGGCATCGAGCGCGAGGGGATGGCACATCGGGATCAGTTCGCCGGTCCGCTTGGCCGCCATGATCCCGGCAATCCGGGCCGTTGCCAGCACGTCGCCCTTGGGCGCATCGCCTGCCTTGATCGCGGCAAGCGCTGCGGCGGACATGCGGATGCGCCCCGAGGCGACCGCAAGCCGCTGCGTCTGCGGCTTGGCGCCGACGTCGACCATCCGCGCGCTGCCCTGCGCATCGATATGGGTCAGACCGCCCTTGCCGGAAACCTGACCCTGCTTTGTCGAGTTGTTCATAACTCCCCTTTGCCAGAGCTTGGCCGTGCAAAACAGACCAGACTGGCCATGGCCTTCAACAGGCGTTCATGCAATTACAGGCACGAGCCCGAACTTGGATAGCGGGCGGGGTGACCCATGCAGATGCGGCGTTTCGAGGATAGCGGATTCCTGGCGTTGATCGTCGTGATCACGCTTGCCTTCTTCTGGCTGGCCTTGCCGTTCCTCGGCTCGATCATGTGGGGCGTGATTGTCGCGATCCTGTTCCGTCCGGTCTATGTCAAGATCGAGGCGCGGCTCGGCGGTCGGCCCAACACCGCCGCGACGCTATGCCTTTTGCTCATTATTGGCGTGGTTGTCCTGCCAGCACTGCTGCTCGGTTTCAGCCTCGTGCAGGAAGCGGCGGGCCTCTATGTCCAGTTGCAGACCGGACAAATCGATATTCCCGGCATGTTCGACCAGTTTCGCAGTTCGTTACCCGATTGGGCAGACGAAATGCTTGTTTCGGCGGGCTGGTCAGACCTCAGCGCCGCTCGCAAGATGATCGGCTCGAGCCTGACGACCGTGCTCGAGACTTTCGCCGGGCGCGCCCTCGGTTTCGGGCAGGGCGCCCTGCAAATGCTCGCCGCGCTTGGCGTCATGCTCTACCTTGCCTTCTTCCTGCTGCGCGACGGGGTCAAGATCGGCGACAAGATCAAGGCCGCGCTGCCATTGCGCGCCTCGGTGCGTGACCGCCTGATCGACCATTTCATCGTCGTTATCCGCGCGACGATGAAGGGCACCGTGGTCATTGCCCTGGTTCAGGGGGTGATCGGCGGCCTGTTATTCTGGATGCTCGGGATCGAGGCGCCGATCCTGTGGGGCCTGCTGATGGCAATGTTCTCGCTGATCCCGGCGGTCGGCACCGGGATTGTCTGGGTGCCAGTGGCGATCTACCTGCTGGTCACCGGCTCGGTCACGCAAGGCATCATCCTGGTGTTCTGCGGGCTGTTCGTGATCGGCCTGGTCGATAATATCCTGCGCCCGATCCTGGTCGGCCACGATACCCGCATGCCCGAATTCGTGGTGCTGATCTCGACGCTGGCCGGGCTCAACCTGATGGGCCTAAATGGCGTCATTCTTGGCCCGGTGATTGCCGCGCTGTTCATGGCAGTCTGGGAAATCGTGGTGATTACCCGGCCAAGCGACGAGCAGGACCGGCGAACCGGCTAGCCCTGAAGCAGGGTCCGCGTCGCCCCGGCGACATCTTGCTGGCGCATCAGGCTCTCGCCCACCAGGACGCACCGCGCGCCACATGCCGAAAGCCGCACCAGATCGGCATGACCGGCAATGCCGCTCTCGCTGACCAGCAGCGTGCCTTGCGGTGCCAGCGGCGCGAGACGTTCGGTGGTGCCAAGATCGGTGACGAAGCGGCGCAGGTCGCGGTTGTTGACCCCGATCAGACGCGACTTTAGCCGTGCCGCGCGTTCCATCTCTGCCTCGTCGTGCACCTCGACCAGCACGTCCATGCCGCGTTCGATCGCCGCGGCCTCGATCTCGGCCACGGCTCCGTCATCGAGCGCAGCGACAATGATCAGGATAGCATCGGCCCCAATGGCGCGGGCTTCGGCGACTTGCCAGGGATCGACCATGAAATCCTTGCGCAGCACCGGCAGATCGCAGGCCGCGCGCGCCGCGATCAGATAGTCCTCGTGACCCTGAAAATATGGCCCATCGGTCAGCACCGAGAGACAAGCCGCGCCGCCCGCCTGATAGGCGCGGGCGTGATCGGCGGGATCGAAGTCCGCCCGGATCAGACCCTTGGAGGGCGAGGCTTTCTTGACCTCGGCGATCAGCGCGAAGCCGGTCGCCACCTTGACCTCAAGCGCGGCGCGAAACCCGCGCGGGGCACTGTGCGAGCCCGCCGCCTCATCGAGCGCCGCGAGGCTTCGCGCTGCCTTGCGCTCGGCCACTTCGAGGCGCTTGTTCGCGCATATCTCGGTCAGCTTGTCGCTCATCGGCTTGCCTCGATCCAGCGGTCGAGCAGGCTGGCAGCACGCCCATCGTCGATTGCCTCGGCAGCCATCATCGCGCCGTCGCGCCAATCCGCCGCTTCCCCCGCCACGATCAGCGCCCCTGCGCTGTTGAGCAGCACTGCATCGCGATAGGCCCCTGTCTCGCCTGACAGCAGCCGCTTCAGCGCTGCGGCATTATAGGCCGGATCGCCGCCGCGCAGCATGTCGAGCGGGTGGCGGACAAGCCCGGCAAACTCGGGCGTAACCTGGCCCGCCATGCCTGGAAGGCCAATCTGTGCAACCAGTGTCGGTCCTTCGATAGACAGCTCATCGAGCCCTTCCTCACCCGACACGATCAGTGCCGCGTCGGTTCCCAATATGGCCATGGCCTGCGCATAGAGCGCCACTATCTCGGGCTGGGCAACGCCGACCAGCTGCCGGGTCACGCCCGCCGGATTGGCCAGCGGGCCAATCAGGTTGAAGATCGTGCGCCGCGCCAGCTTGCGCCGGATCGGCGCGACGTG
>JBIPOX010000087.1:0-5782 GCA_044378785.1 Novosphingobium sp. | reverse complement strand
CGTTTGCCTGGTACCGGATTGGCGCGGGCGGCCTGGCACTGCTGCTCCTCTACAACATCATCTAGGATGGCAGGCGTGGAGCAGCTCAAGCGCAAGCAGTACGAAGAGCTGCTCGCACCGCTCGAGCTGGAACTTGTCGGCATGGCGCGCTGGGCCAAGGCGACCGGCGCGCGCGTGCTGATCCTGTTCGAGGGTCGCGACACTGCAGGCAAGAGCGGCGTGATCCACGCCATTTCCGATCCGCTCAACCCGCGTCAGTGTCGCACCGTCGCGCTTGCCAAACCAAGCGAGCGCGAGGCGGGCCAGTGGTATTTCCAGCGCTATGTCGAACACCTGCCTGCGGCGGGCGAGATCGTGCTGTTCGATCGCAGCTGGTACAATCGCGCCGGGGTGGAAAGCGTCATGGGCTTTGCCCGGGCCGATCAGGTCTCGGCCTTTCTCGAGCAGGCGCCCGTTTTCGAGCGGCAACTGGTCGGCGATGGCGTTCTGCTGTTCAAATATTGGTTGTGCTGCGATCAGGATCAGCAGGAAGAGCGTTTTGCCGAACGGCTGAACGATCCGCTCAAGAGTTGGAAGCTCTCGCCCATCGATGTCACCGCGCGGCAGAAGTATGGCGAGTACACGCAGGCACGCGAGGCCATGCTGGCTGCCACCCACACCCCGCAGGCACCCTGGACACTGGTCGATTTCAACGACCAGCGGCTTGGCCGGCTGACCCTGATTCGCGACTTGCTCGACCGCATGCCTGACACCCATGTCGATCTGGCCGAGATCGCGTTTGCGCCGCTCGAGCAGGCGCCGCAGCGCGAGAGCTATGGAGCAGTGCAGCCGCTCGCCCCCTATCCGGTCGATTGACGCGGCCCTGCGCGCAGCACAGTCTTGACTTTCGCCCGCGCCTGACGCAATGGCCCGGGCCTTGAAGGGCGGCGGATTATCGCCGTTCTCGTTGTTTTCAGGACTTGAGCAATGGCAAAGCCCGCAACCGTCAAGATCAGGCTGGTTTCCACCGCGGACACCGGCTTTTTCTATGTCACCAAGAAGAACCCGCGCAACACGACCGAGAAGATGAGCTTCCGCAAGTACGATCCCGTCGTGCGCAAGCATGTCGAGTTCAAGGAAGCCAAGATCAAGTAAGCTTCGGGCTTGCCTTGCGGCGCTGGCGGTCTTTTGGCGGGTTCACTATCGGTTCAAGGCCGCCCGGCTAGCTGTCCGGCTATTGGTGCGAAGGCCACGAACCCGATGAAGCTTTCCCTGAAATCCCTGACTGCTGCGGCCATCGCGCTGACCGGGCTCGGCGCGCCCATCGTGTTCATGCTTGGCGCTTCGCCGCTGGCAGCGCAGGCCAGCGCCGACAACCTCGATCAGGTCGCAGCGGCGCTGCGCGGCATCACCACGATGACCGCCGATTTCGCCCAGACCGATCGCGGCGGGCAGACGATGCGCGGCAAACTTGCCTTGAAGCAGCCCGGTCGCATCCGCTTTGAATACGAAAAGTCGGTCAACATGCTGATTGTTGCCGATGGCGCGTCGCTGACCATGGTCGATTACGATGTGCAGCAGGTTCAGCGCTGGCCGATCAAGAACAGTCCGCTCGGCGCGCTGCTTGATCCAAAGCGCGACATCAAGCGGTTTGGGACTATCAAGCCGACCGCCAATCCCGATGTCCTGAGCATCGAGGTACGCGATGCGCGCCATCCCGAATATGGCACGATCACGTTGATCTTCACGCGCAATTCTGCCGCGCCTGGCGGGCTCGAACTGGCGAGCTGGGTCGCGCTCGACTCGCAGAACCAGCGCACGACGATCCGGCTCTCGAATCAGCGTTACGGTGTGGCCATTCCGGCAAGCGCATTCACCTGGCGCGATCCGCGTCCAAGGCTTCGTCGATGATACAAGGCGGACCGGCGCAATCTGTGCTGGTCTTGCGACAAAATGCGACCAAGCCGGTGCATACATTCACTTGGAATCAGGCGCAAACCCCCTAAATTGCAATGTACCGGAGCAGCCTGAGGCGGGTTTCCCCCCTGTTGCCCGCGCCTCCTGGATGGGCGGCTCCGGAAGCAAGCGTGACGAACGCTAAAAGGAACCCTCGTCCCACCTGCCCCCGGGACGAGGGTTTTCCTTTGCCGAACGAATGTCTAACGCACTGCCATGGTCAAGATCGCCACCTGGAACATCAATTCGGTGCGGCTGCGCATCGATCAGGTCGAACGCTTTGTGCAAGAGCATGAGCCAGACGTGCTGTGCCTGCAGGAAATCAAGTGCGCCGAGGACAAGTTTCCGCACGAGGCCTTTGCCGCGCTCGGCTATGCCAACCGCTTCGTAAACGGGCAGAAGGGCTATCACGGGGTTGCAACGCTCAGCCGCCTACCAGCAACCGAGTGCAGCCGGCATGACTGGCAGGACAATGGCGAAGCGCGCCATCTCGGCGTGGAGCTGGGCGGTGCGGGGCAGGGCATCCGGCTCGACAACGTCTATATCCCGGCCGGCGGCGATATTCCCGACCGCGATGCCAATCCCAAATTCGGCCAGAAGCTGGATTTCATCGGCCGCATGACCCATTGGGCCGAGGCCCTGGATCGTCCGACATTGATTGTCGGCGATTTCAACGTGGCCCCGCTCGATTGCGATGTCTACGATCACAAGGCGCTGATCAAGGTAGTCAGCCACACGCCGGTCGAGATCGAGACGCTGGGGCACTTTCGCGACGCCCATGGCTGGGTCGATCTGGGCAGGAAGTTCATTCCTGCGCCCGAGCGCAACTGGACCTGGTGGTCCTATCGCACCTATTGGCAGGAAAAGGATCGCGGACGCCGGCTGGATCACATGTGGGCCTCGCCCCAGCTTGCCGAGCAGGCCAGCGCGCACCGCTTTGTCGAGGACACCCGGCGTTGGGAGCAGCCATCGGACCACGTGCCGCTGATCACCGAGTTCGATCTTTGAGGGCGACGCGCCGCGTTGCCCTGGCGCTCGATGCCCTGCGCCATGGCTGGCCGATCGAGGTCGATGGCGTGTTGCGCCTGTTGCCGGCGGAAACCGGCTTCGGCCCCGAGGTGACCGCGCCGCGCCTGCTGATCTCGGCTGCCCGCGCTGTCACGCTCAAGCTTGCCAATCAGCGCGAGGCGGCCGTGCCCGAAGCGCCTGTGGTGATGCGCGGGGCCGAACCTTTCACCCTGCCCGCAGCGCGGGTGCTGGCCGATCCGGCCGAAGATCTCAACTGGCCGATGAAGGGGCCTTTCGTGGCCGAGCATCTCGAGCATCCGCGCGCCGCCCAGACAGCGCTGTCGCTGGCGCGGCTGGCCGGGATCCTGCCAGCCTATCTGGTCGATCCGGACGCGGCGGGGGAGGCGCAGGCGGTTTCCTCGGGCGACCTTGCCGAATTCAGCGATCCGCGCCATCTCGCCATCGCCACCCGCGCGCGCTTGCCAGTCGCTGCGGCCGAGGATGCCGAGATCATCGCTTTCCGTTCCGCCGACGACCTGCGTGAACATGTCGCTCTGGTGATCGGCGAGCAGCGCGGCGACCGCGCGCCCCTGGTGCGACTGCACTCCGAATGCCTGACCGGCGACATATTGGGCAGTCTCAAGTGCGACTGCGGTCCGCAGCTTGACGCAGCGCTGCGCGCGATGGCGGCAGAGGTGGGGCAGGGCGGCTGGGGCGTGCTGCTCTATCTGCGCCAGGAAGGGCGCGGCATCGGCCTCATCAACAAATTGCGCGCCTATCGCCTGCAGGATCAGGGCTTCGATACGGTCGATGCCAACAACCGGCTGGGGCTGCCCACCGAGGCGCGCGATTTTCCGGTCGCTGCGCGGATGCTCGGACTCCTCGGCGTGCGTGCAATCCGGCTGATGACCAACAATCCGGCCAAGGTTGCCGCGCTGGAAGCGGAAGGCGTCGAAGTGGCCGAACGGGTCGCGCACCAGTTGCCCGCCAATCCGCACAACGCCCGTTACCTTGATACCAAGCGCGACCGCACCGGGCATCTGCTCAGCTAGCTTGCTGTCCCTAGTTTGAGCGCCGGTCGAGCGGCTTTAGTCCCGCCGCGAGCCGGTTGCTGCGCAGCACCAGTTTGCTGTTGGTGAAATCGACCACGAAATTGCTGGTCCAGTGGACGCCCGGCGCAAACCGCGCGTCGTTGTCCTCGATAGTCAGGCCGTCGGAGGGGTGCTGTCCGTCATTCGCGCCGACCACGATGAAGGCCGAGCGGTTGTCCTTGCTGGCCCCCTGTACGAACCAGTTACCCGCGATCCGGCCAGTCGAGCCATTGGGCAGGTCGATCATGTAATTGGTCTCATGGCCGCCGGTGTCGTCGAAGCTGTTATCCAGGATCGCGACGCGCGCGCCGCGATGCTTGACGTAGTGGCCGCCGGTGCCTTTCTCGAACCGGCTGCGGGACACGGTCAGCGAAGCGAAATTACCGATGTAAATCGAATGGGCGCAGCCGCCGCTGCCTTCGCAGGTGCCGAGCCGGGTGAAGGTCGACTTGTCGATGGTGATCGACGCTTCGGGATCGGCATTGGCGAGGATCCCCTGCTGGCTGTCGCGAAACCAGCTTTGCGTAACCGCCAGGTCGCCGCGTTCGAGCCGGATGCCCGCGCCGTTATAGTCAGAGACATGCTGGTTAGCGAAGACCATGCCCTCGACGCGCGCGCTGCGCCCCGCCAGCACCAGCGCCGCCTTGTCCTGGCACGGTACCCCGTCGAGGATCGACTGACCGGGCACGGCGGCGCGATAGGTGATGTTGCCTGCTTTCTGCACGGCGCAATCGGCAAAGCGCATCGAGGCGAAGCGGATCGTGCCAGTGCCTGCGCCGATCGCATTGACTGCGTCTTGCAGCCGGACAAAACCGCGTCCGGTCTCCACCACGGTATAGGGCGCAACGCGCGCGGCCTTTTCGGACGCAGTGTCCTGAGCAGGGGCCATGCTTGCAGCGCCAAGTGCGAGGGCACCAATGATCAAAGTGCCGGGCAGGAGGGGAGAGGGGCTCTTCATGCGCAATTCCTAGCGAATTTCGGGCTATCCGCACCCGATTCGGCGGCAGCGTCCGGACACGGCACAGTTACCCGGCGAAGCGTTTACGCCCCCTTTCCGGAACGTTTTTCATCAATCCTCGGTTCGGCTCTTGAAATAGGAGTAAAATGGTCCTAAAAACAGATTCGCGGGCCGGGCCCCTCTGGCGCGCTGTTTTGCCTCCTATGGAAAACAGCGCGTGATGTCGGACCGCATCGGATGAAGCCGATGCGAATGAGGCCGGGCGCGCCCCAAAGCCCATCACCCAACGCACCGGGCCGGCGTCGGCTCATCCGATCGAACCTTTGTTTCGATAGGGAGCATATACGATGTCCGATCGCGCTTTCCGCCTGATGGAACGCCACCAGAAACTTGATGACCTGCTGCGGTCCGCAAGGGCCCGTTCGCTGCCTGACCCGTTCGAGGTCTCGCGGCTCAAGAAGCTCAAGCTTGCCGTCAAGGACAGGCTGATGCGCACGACGCGTAAAACGGCGTCGGCGCGCTAGCCTTGCGGGAGCGCCAGCGCCCCTCCCCATCCCCTCGCGCTGGCGCTCCCCTTTTTTTCCGGAGCAAACGTTCATGGATTTCCTTTTCGCCGACTGGTTAACCCAGCCGGTCTGGGTGTGGCTCGCATTCATCGGGATCGTGGTCGTGCTGCTCGTGCTCGACCTTGGCGTGCTGCATCGCGAGCAACGCGAAATCGGGGTAAAGGAAAGCCTCCTGCTCTCGACCGTGTACATCGCGCTGGGCCTGGCCTTTGGCGGCTGGGTGT
>JBIPOX010000086.1:0-5786 GCA_044378785.1 Novosphingobium sp. | reverse complement strand
ACATCAGGCATCGTTGCGGTGTTGGTCTCGCTGCTGATCGTGCCCAATGCGATCCTTGGGCGCTGGCTGCTTGGCGAGCCGATCACGCGCGGGTTCATCGTGGGCAGCCTGGTGGCGATTGCCGGGATCGGCCTGCTTCTGGTCAACGAGGCGCAGACCGCCCGGCTCGGTCGCGACGTGCCGCTGGGCGTGCTGCTCGCGCTCGGCTCGATGCTGGCTGCCTCGATCGCCAGCGTCATCCAGGCAGGCGAGACCGGACGCTCGGTGCCAATGGCGAGCCTCCTCGCCTGGTCGATGTTCTATGGCACCGGCATCGACGTAGCCCTGGCCTGGGCCAGCGAAGGACCGCCCGTGATCCCGACCAGCGCCTCATTCTGGGCTGGCGCTCTTTACCTCGCGATCATCGGCTCGGTGGTGACTTTCACGGTCTACTGGCACCTCGTGCGCGAGCTGGGCGCTGGCCGCGCCGCCTATCAGGGTGTGCTGAGCGTGATTATCGCCATGGCGCTCTCGACTGTGTTCGAGGACTATCGCTGGTCGACGCTCGCGGTGGCAGGGGCCGTGCTGGCGCTGATCGGGCTGGTTATTGCGTTGAGGGCACGCAGCCCGGCGACATAGTCGGGAAAAGCGGGCTGCCAGCCAAGCACGCGTTTCGCCTTGCCATTGGCGACGCGCCGATTCTCCGCGTAAAAGCCGCGCGCCATTGGCGAAAGCGCTGCATCCTCAATGCTCTGGAGCGGCGTCAGTGGCAAGCCTAGCAAGCGGCAGGCTTCTTCGACCAGCAGGTTCTGGCTGCACGGCAGATCATCGGCGAGATTGAAGGCTCCGGGCGGCGCAGCCCTTTCGAGCGCGGCAAGCACGCCAGAGACGATGTCGGCGACATGGACCCGGCTGAACACCTGGCCTGGTTGGTCGATCCGCCGCGCCCGACCCTCGACGAGCCGATCGAGCATCGAGCGGCCCGGCCCGTAAATCCCCGGCAAGCGAAACACGCGCGCGCCCAGGGCCAGCCAGTCGGCATCGCACTGGCTGCGCGCGGTGCGCCGCCCGGTTCCGCCAAATCCGACCAGCGCCGCGCTCTCGTCGACCCAGGCCCCGCCAGTATCGCCATAGACGCCAGTCGAGGACAGGTAGCCCAGCCACTTGTCCGCCAATGCATCCCCATATCGCGCGAGCACCGGGTCCGCGCCCTCGCCGCCCGGCGGAACCGAGGAAAGGACGTGGGAACTGTCGGCAAGCGCGAGCCGGACCAAGCCCTCGTCGTCGAAAGACACAGTGCCAAGGCTGCCAGTCGAAACTATCTGCAAGCCACGCGCCTCAAGGGCCCTGGCGAGATAGCCTGCGCAATAGCCTAGGCCGAAAATGAAAAAGCGGGGCATCATGGTCAGATAACAATTGCTGACCATATCCGTCACCCTGAACTTGTTTCAGGGTCCATTTTCGCCGACTGGCCGGACCTGGTTGCTCCATGGATGCTGAAACGAGTTCAGCATGACGATCTTACATTTTTTCGCGAGAGCGCTAAGTGGATCGCATGGACATCGCCAAGACCCCCGAAGCCGCCGCCCCTGCCACCACGATCCACCGCGAGGACTATCGCCCGCCTGACTGGCTGGTGCCCGAGATCGCGCTCGACTTCGCGCTGGGGCTCGACGAGACCGCAGTGACGGCCAAGCTCGCCGTACGCCGCAATCCGGCCGCAGCCGATCAGCAGGCCAGGCTGCGCCTCCATGGCGACGGGATCGCGGCGCGCGCGGTGCGTGTCGATGGCAAGGCAGTCAACGACTGGACCATGGGGGTGCCGACCTCGTGCTCGACCTGCCAGGCGAGCAGCATAGCGTCGACATTGAGACCCTGATCCACCCTGCCGCCAACAGCCAGCTGATGGGCCTCTATGCCTCGAACGGCATGCTGTGTACCCAGTGCGAGGCCGAGGGCTTTCGCAGGATCACCTTCTTTCCCGACCGACCCGACGTGCTTTCGACCTATTCGGTGCGGATCGAAGGGGACAAGACGCAGTTCCCGATCCTGCTTTCGAACGGCAATTGCACAGCCACGGGCGAAGGCACGGACGGCACCCACTGGGCGAAGTGGCACGATCCCTGGCCCAAACCGAGCTACCTGTTTGCGCTGGTCGCGGGCGATCTCGTTGCCAATAGCGACAGCTTCGCGACGATGGGCGGCCGCCAGGTCGAACTCAACATCTGGGTGCGCGCCGGCGATGAGGATCGCACCCGCCACGCCATGGATTCGCTCAAGGCCTCGATGAAATGGGACGAAGAGGTGTTCGGGCGCGAATACGATCTCGATCTCTACAACATCGTTGCCGTGGCCGATTTCAACATGGGTGCGATGGAGAACAAGGGCCTCAACGTCTTCAACACCCGCTATGTGCTGGCCGATCCGGAAACCGCCACCGACGCCGATTACGACGCAGTCGAGGGCGTGATCGCGCACGAATATTTCCACAACTGGTCGGGCAACCGGGTGACCTGCCGCGACTGGTTCCAGTTGAGCCTCAAGGAAGGCTTCACAGTGCTGCGCGACCAGCTATTCAGCCAGGACATGGGCAGCGCGGCAGTCAAGCGGATCGAGGATGTGCGGGTGCTGCGCGGCGCGCAGTTCCCTGAGGATTCGGGGCCGCTGGCCCATCCGATTCGGCCCGATTCCTATCAGGAAATCTCCAACTTCTATACTGCCACGATCTACAACAAGGGTGCCGAGGTGATCCGCATGATGCGCACCATGGCCGGGCCGGAACGCTTCCGCGCCGGGTGCGATCTCTATTTCAAGCGCCACGACGGCGAAGCGGCGACCTGCGAGGATTTTGTCAGCGCGATCGAGCAGGGCGCCGAGCTCGACCTCGCAGCATTCCGGCTGTGGTACGCCCAGGCCGGCACTCCGAAAGTGACTGCCAGGCTCTTGCACGAAAACGGTTTTGCGACCCTGCGGCTCGAGCAGGAGGTGCCTGCCACCCCCGGCCAACCGGACAAGCAGCCGATGCCGATCCCCCTGAAGATCGCGCTTTTCGACCGCGAAACCGGCAAGCACCACGGCGAGGAACTGATCGTGCTGGAGGGTGCAAGGGGCGAGTTTCCCTTCAAGGGCTACCTGCGCCCGCCGGTGCTCTCGATCAATCGCGGCTTCACTGCGCCGGTCGCGATCGAGGTCGAGCAGGCCGAGGAGGACCTGGTGTTCCTCGCAGCCAAGGACGACGATCCTTTTGCCCGCTACGAAGCCTTGCAGAAGCTGGTGGTGCGCCACCTCGTCAAGGACGTGCGCGGCGAGCTGGAAGAGCGCGCCCGCGATGTCGAGCGCGATGCGATCAGCCAGGCCTTCGAGGCGATCCTGCCCGACGAGCGGCTCGACGACCTGATGCGCGGCGAGCTGATGCTGCTGCCAGCGCAGGGCTATCTGGCCGAACAGCTCGAACAGGCCGATCCGCTGGCGATCCACACCTCGCGCGAAGGCCTAAAGGCCTGGCTGGGCGAGGAATTGCAGGACGATTTCCTTGACCTGCACGACCGCACCAGCGCCGTGCCCTATAGCCGCGAGGCGACAGCGCGCGGTGCCCGCAAGGTCAAGTCGCTGGCGCTGCAATACATTGCCGCGGGCGATCCCGAGGAAGGCGCCGAGCGGGCAAAGCGCCAATATGGCCTTGCCGACAACATGACCGATCGGCAAGGCGCGCTGCTCGTCCTGTGTTCGCTCGATTGCGAGGAACGCGAGGCTGCCCTCGCTGATTTCTACAAGCGCTACCAGGGCGACGCGCTGGTCATCGACAAGTGGTTCTCGCTTCAGGCCGGCTCTCTGCATCCGCGCGCGCTCGATCATGTCAAGGCGCTGGCCGGTCATGCCGACTTCACCCTTGCCAATCCCAACCGGGTGCGCGCGCTCTACATGGCCTTTGCAATGAACTCGCATGCCTTTCACAAGGCCGATGGCGAGGGTTACCGGATGATCGGCGACCTCATCCGCGAGCTCGATCCCAGGAACCCGCAAACCGCCGCGCGTTTCGTGCCGCCACTGGGCCGCTGGCGGCGGGTCGACGGGGCAAGGGCTGCATTGATGCGCGCCGAGCTGGAACGGCTCGTGCAAGAGCCGGGCCTGTCGCGCGACACCCGCGAGCAGGTCACCAAGAGCCTTGGCTGAACCGACTGTCGAAGCTGTCGAGGCAGTCCGGGCGAGCGCGCTGGCCGGGGTACCGCATGGTTTCTTGACGCGTCGGGGCGGGGTCTCGAACGGGCTGGTTGCAGGCCTCAACTGCGGCCCCGGTTCGGGCGACGACCTTGCGGCAGTGGACGAAAACCGCGCCCGCGCGGTTGCGGCAGTGATGCCAGGTGCGCGGCTCGTCACTGTCTACCAGATCCATTCGCCGGTCTGCGTCACTGTCGCCGAGCCGTGGCCCGAAACCGCAAGGCCCCAAGCCGATGCCTTGGTTACCGACCGCCCCGGCCTCGTCCTTGGCATCGTCACTGCCGATTGCGCGCCGGTGCTGCTCGCCGACCGTGCGGCGGGCGTAGTCGGCGCGGTGCATGCCGGGTGGAAAGGTGCGATCGCTGGCGTCACCGACGCGACCATAGCCGCGATGGAAGCGCTCGGCGCGCGGCGCGAGCGGATCGTCGCCGCAGTCGGCCCCTGCATCGCGCAGGCCAGCTATGAAGTCGACGAGGCATTTCGCGACCGCTTCCTCGCCGCCGATCCGGGCAATGCCCTGTTCTTCGCTGCCGGTGCGACGGGCCACTGCCAGTTCGACCTCGAACACTACGTCGCGCACCGGCTGGACATGGCTGGAATCGACGCGGTCGAGCGGCTCGGCCTCGATACCTATGCCGATCCGGCACGCTTCTATTCCTACCGCCGCGCGACCCATCGCGGCGAGCCAGCTTACGGGCGGCAGATTTCGCTCATAGGGACAGGTTGATACCTGCGTCAAATAGGCCAAAAAAGGCGGTTGGCAGGTAAGGTTTTCCTGTCTATCAGCGCGCCAAGTCGGTACTGGCGCGCCTGGCCGGCGCGCGTGTGCCCGATGTCGGGGGACACGCACCACTGACGGCAATTTGTTCGCGGACCGGGTTCGGAGCTCGCGGGCGGCAGGAGCAAGGCTAGGTCTATCATGGCAGAACAAGCGGTCACAGATGCTGCGGAAATCGAGGCCGGAGACGGCGTCAGGCGGCGTGACTTCATCAATATCGCGGCAGTCAGCACTGCCGGTTTCGGCGCTCTTACGGTGTTGGTTCCGCTGATCAGCCAGATGGCACCGTCGGCCGACGTGCTCGCCGCCAGCTCGACCGAAATCGACATTTCAGCGATCCAGCCGGGCCAGTCGATCAAGGCCGAGTTCCGCAAGCAACCGGTATTCGTGCGTAACCTGACCCCTCAGGAAATTGCCGCTGCCGATGCAGTGCCGGTTTCCGAGTTGCGCGATCCGCAAACGCTGGCCGAGCGCACCAAAGAGGGGCACGGCAACTGGCTCATCACCATGGGCGTGTGTACCCACCTTGGCTGCGTCCCGCTGGGCGCGGGCGAGGGCGAAGCCAAAGGCGAGTTCGGCGGATACTTCTGCCCGTGCCACGGCTCGCACTACGACACCGCCGCGCGCATCCGCAAGGGCCCCGCACCGACCAATCTCGTGGTACCCGAATTCGAATTCACGTCCGACACCATAGTCAAGATCGGCTGAGGTCACACATCATGAGCTTTCCCTGGGCCAAAGAGTATACCCCGAGCGACCCCTTCATGAAGTGGATGGACGAGAGGCTGCCGCTGCCTCGCGTCGTCTACAC
>JBIPOX010000315.1:0-2804 GCA_044378785.1 Novosphingobium sp. | reverse complement strand
CGAAAGGCCATGCGCTTCGACGACTTCGGGCGTGATCGTGGTGGTCTGGCTGGTCATCGATTCGGCCATTAGCCTCGCCTTGTGGCGAGCGCCAGATGCCGGTGCGCTTGACCGGGCGCTTGTCGCCCGTCATTGCTGCGCCATGGACCAGACCGGACCGGACATCGCGGCAATGAGCTTCGAGGATGCGCTGCGCGCGCTCGAGGAAGTGGTGCGCAAGCTCGAGGCTGGCGACGTGCCACTTGACGATTCGATTTCGCTCTACGAACGCGGCGAACAGCTGCGCAAGCATTGCCAGGCCCGGCTCGACGCAGCCCAGGCGCGGATCGAGAAAATCGTCCAGCAGGCCGACGGTTCGGTTTCGGGGACCGCCCCGTTCGACGCGCCGGAAAGCTGACGATGGCGGTGACGGGCGTTGCAAATGGCTTGCTGGCACAGGCGCTGTCCGCAATCGCAGCAGACGTCGATGCGACGTTTGATGCAATGCTTCCGGTTCCGCAGGACGCGCGCGCGCGGCTGGTCGAGGCGATGCGCTATGCCGCGATTGGCGGGGGCAAGCGCATCCGGCCGCTGCTCCTGACCGCAACTGCGCAGATGTATGGCGTGTCGCGAGAGGCGGCGCTGCGCGCAGGCATCGCGGTCGAGGCGATCCATGTCTACTCGCTGATCCACGACGATCTGCCATGCATGGACGACGACGACTTGCGCCATGGCAAGCCGACCGCGCATCTCGCATTCGACGAAGCGACTGCTGTGCTGGCAGGCGATGCCTTGCATGCCTTTGCATTCGAGGTGCTGGCCGATCAGGCAGTGAGCGCCGATCCGTTTGTGCGGGTCGAACTGCTGCGCGTGCTGGGCGAGGCAAGCGGCCTGCATGGCATGGCCGGCGGGCAGATGATGGATCTGGCCGCCGAGGGCAGCAGTTTCGACCTGCCCACGATCACTCGGTTGCAGCAGCTCAAGACCGGTGCCTTGCTTGCTGCCTCGGTCGAGATGGGCGCGGTGCTGGGCCATGTCCCGCATGAGGGGCGTACCCATTTGCGCGGTTATGCGCGCGATATCGGGCTCGCCTTCCAGATTGCCGATGACCTTATCGACCACGAGGGCGATGCCGCAGTCGCGGGCAAGGCGGTGGGCAAGGACGAGGCTGCCGGCAAGCAGACCTTCCTCACCCTGCTCGGGCCCGAGCGCGCGCGCGATCAGGCGCGCATGCTGGTCGATCAGGCGATTGGTCAACTTGCCGACCATGGCAGCGAGGCCGACCTGCTGCGCGCGGTGGCGCGCTACATCGTCGAAAGGGACCACTGATGGCAAATCCGTCCGGCGAGCGCGTCGGCATCTATCCGGGCACCTTCGATCCGATCACTCGCGGTCATTCCGACATCATCCAGCGCGGTGCCAAGCTGGTTGACCGGCTGATCATCGGCGTGACTACCAATCCTTCCAAGGATCCGATGTTCACCCCGGAAGAGCGGCTGGCCATGGTCGAGCGCGATGTCGCCGAGATGCAGCTCGACAATGTCGAGGTGATCGGTTTCAACGCGCTGCTGATCAAGTTCGCCCGGCACATGGGTGCCACAGTACTGATCCGGGGGCTGCGCGCGGTCGCCGATTTCGAATACGAATACCAGATGGCAGGAATGAACCAGCAACTCGACAGCCGCGTGGAAACCGTGTTCCTGATGGCCGATGTCAGCCTGCAACCGATCGCAAGCAAGCTGGTCAAGGAAATCGCGCTGTTCGGCGGGGATATTACCAGCTTCGTCAGCCCGGCGGTGCGAACCGACGTGCTCGAACGGGTCGAGAAGCTCGGGCGGCGCGGCGAGCTGTGAGCAATCGCAACGCCGTGGCGCTTCGTCGCGCCGTTCATTGCATCGCAAGCGCGGCGGCGCTATCGCCCCGGCAAGATCGGCGAGGGCCAGCTGACGCCCGATGACTGCCGCCATGGATGATTGAGAAATGACCTTCCGCACGATCCTGGCCGCGATTGCCGCCCTGCTTGTTGTCGCTTCACCGGCTGCGGCAAAGAAGCAGCAGCTCGTGGCTGCTCCGGCCTTGCCAACGCTGGTCGATCCCGACCCGAGCCACGATGCCGACAATGTCCTCGTGCTCGACCTGTCGAATGGTGGACGGGTCGCGATCCGGCTGATGCCGCAATGGGCACCCAACCACGTTGAGCGCATCAAGACTCTGACCAGGCAGGGCTTTTACAACGGGATTATCTTCCACCGGGTGATCGAGGGGTTCATGGCGCAGACCGGCGATCCGACCGGCACCGGCGGTGGCGGCTCGCCGCTGCCCGACCTCAAGGCCGAATTCAACCCGATGCCGCATCTGCGCGGCACGGTTTCGGCAGCGCGCACTAGTGAGCCCGATTCGGCCAACAGCCAGTTCTTCATCGTGTTCTATCCGCGCTTTTCGCTCGACCGGAAATATACCGTGTTCGGCCGGGTGATCGGCGGGATGGACGTAGTCGACCGGATCGAGCGGGGCGAACCGGCCCCTAATCCTACCCGGATCCTGCGTGCCCGGATTGCTGCGGATGGCGATGCACCGCTGTTGCCGTCCGCGCCGCCAGCTGCGGGCGCAATCTCGATCCAGGATCTCAACACCTCCAAGTCGGATTGACGCTCGTCTCGGGGAAAACCGGTGCAGGTTGACCTGTTCGATTTCGAGCTTCCGCCCGAGCGGATTGCGTTGCGTCCGGTGCGCCCCCGCGATGCCGCGCGGCTGCTGGCGGTAGGGCCAGGCGCGGCTCTGGCCGATCACCATGTCCGCGACTTGCCTGGCCTGCTGCGCGCCGG
>JBIPOX010000291.1:0-2981 GCA_044378785.1 Novosphingobium sp. | reverse complement strand
GTGCTCGTGGTCAACGATACCCGGGTAATCCCGGCGCAGCTCGAAGGGCGCAGGGAGTCAGAGAAAGGAGCCGGGGCGCGGATTGGCGCGACCTTGCACAAGCGCGTCGATCTGCGCGCCTGGCAGGCCTTTGTCCGCAATGGCAGGCGGCTGCGCCAGGGCGACGAGATCGAGTTTGGCGGCGGAGTTTTTGCCATTGCCGAAGAGCGGCTTGCCGATGGCAGCTGGTACTTGCGCTTTGCGGGCCAGGAGCCGGTCGAGCTGCTGCTCGAACGCGCCGGGCAGATGCCCTTGCCGCCCTATATCGCAGGAAAGCGCGCCACCGACGAGGCTGACAAGGCCGATTACCAGACGATGTTCGCCACCAGGGAAGGTGCGGTTGCCGCGCCGACCGCCGCGCTGCACTTTACCCCGCAGCTCACCGCTGCGCTGGAAGCAGCCGGAATCGGGCGCGAAACCCTCACCCTCCATGTCGGCGCGGGCACGTTCCTGCCAGTCAAGGCCAGCGACACCAGCGACCACGCCATGCATGCGGAATGGGGTTGCATCGATGCTGCAACCGCACTGCGGCTCAACCGGACGAAAGCTGCGGGCGGGAGGCTGATCGCGGTTGGCACCACCAGCCTGCGCCTGCTGGAAAGCGCAGCGGACGAGACAGGCACGATCCAGCCGTTCGAGGGCGACACCTCGATTTTCATCACCCCGGGCTATCGCTTCAAGGCCATCGACGGGCTGATGACCAATTTCCACCTGCCGCGCTCCACCCTGTTCATGCTGGTTTCTGCGCTGATGGGTTTGGAAACGATGCAGGCGGCCTATGCCCATGCGATTGCCAGTGAGTACCGGTTCTATTCCTACGGCGACTCGAGCCTGTTGATGCCCGCATAATCGGCCGTAGTGGACTGGCCCGCTTTCGCTTGCCCCCGGGAACGCCGCTGGTTATTCCCCTTTTCCTAAGGCGTTTACATCAGATACGCCGCGCAATCGGGACAGGAGAGAGACCATGATCAAGAAGGCCTTGTCGCTGGCGCTGATGGCCTCGTGCCTGACCCCCGCTGCCCTGCTTGCCCAGCCAGCACAATCGCCAGCACCCGTCGCGCCAGAGCCGTTTGTGCGGGTCGCGCCCGCCAAGGCGCCCAATGTCGTGGTCATCCTGCTCGACGATGTCGGCTTCGCTGCCTCGAGCGTCTATGGCGGGCCGATCCGCACGCCGACGCTCGAGACGCTGGCGCAGCAGGGGCTGCGTTATACCCGCTTCCACACCACCGGGATCTGCTCGCCGACCCGGGCCTCGCTGCTCAATGGCCGCAATCCGCACAATTCCGGGGTCGGCGCAGTGATGAATTCGCCCGATCCGCGCCCCGGCTACAGTGGCTTCCACCAGAAGGACACCGGGATGCCGTAAGCGCATTGGATGCCGCCTGGTCCATAGGATGATGATCGCGCGGGCTGTCCGGTCGCAATCCGAAGCGTGACCAAGACCAGTTCGACACTCGAAAGCGCCCCGCGCCATCGCGACAGGCACGCAAAGCCTTGCGGCCCTGCTCACCTCGCTCTCAGCCCAAATCAGCCGGACGAAGCAGCTTTGCAATCGCGGCATGAATATCGGCCGCGGCCGCCGGCTTACTCAGCATGATGCAATTGGCTTGCTGAATCTTGGCCAGCGTATCCTTGGCAATATCGCCGGTCAGTACGATCCCGGGTAGGTCAGGGCCGAGGCGGGACCGCAAGGCGGCCAGCACGTCGATCCCGTTCATGCCGCCGGGCAGGTTGTAATCGGTAAGGATCAGGTCGGGCGGCGTTGTCTCCCTGTCCAGCAGCGCCAGCGCGGTCGGGCCGTCCTTGGCCGAGATCACGCGATGGCCGCCTGCCGCGAGCAAGAATTCGAGCGAATAGCGAACGCCGGGGTCGTCTTCGACCAGGACGATCATCTTGTCGCTTACGGCATGATCGAGCACCGTCGCTGCCGCGGCGGGATCGGGCATGGACGCCAATTGCGATATCGCGCCGCGCGTCACCTTGATCGAGAACACCGAGCCCCGTCCCGGCCATGATCGCACTTCGATCGTGTGGCCCAGCACCTGGCCCAGTTCGCGCACGATCGTCAGACCCAGCCCGAACCCGCGTTCGCGCTCGCGCGCCGGGTTGTCGGCCTGGTGAAACTCGTCGAAGATCGAGCCCAGCTGATCGGCGGCGATCCCGATTCCGGTATCCCAGACCTCGATCCGGGCCATGTCACCGCAATGACGGCATCCCAGAAGGATCCGGCCATGCGGCTGGGTGTACTTGATCGCATTGGCGAGAAGGTTGCGCAGCATCACTTCGAGCAGCCGCGGGTCGCTGAACAGCATCGTATCTGTCGGCACCACTCGCAGGCCAATGGAGTCTTTTTCGGCAAGCGGCAGGAATTCCGTCTGAAGCCGGGTCAGAATATCGGCGGCAGGAAAGGACGACTTCTCGATCTTGAGCACGCCGGCTTCGATCTGGTTGATGTCGAGCAGCGAGTTCAGCATCCCCGCCATCGAATCCAGCAGCACGCCGAAGCGCACGACCAGTTCGCGCGCAGCCTCGTCATCGAGGCTCTGGAGCAGGGTTTCCTGGATCAGCTTGAGCGATTGCAGCGGCTGGCGCAGGTCATGGCTGGCCACGGCCAGAAAGCGCGACTTGCCGCGATTGGAACGGTCGGCTGCTCGCCGTGCCTCTTCCAGCGCGATGGCCGTGCGGCGGCGTTCGGTGATTTCGATGAAGGTGATGACCACGCCCTCCACGCGGTCATCATGGGTGCGGTAGGGAAAGATACGGCGCTGGAACCACGATGCACCGGGCCCGCTGATCTCGCGTTCGATGGTGTTGCTGTCGCACAGCACGATCTGGGCATCGGCCAGTAGCATATCATCATCAGCGAGCGGCTGGAGATCGGCAAGCGGGCGGCCGATGTCGCTGGGGATGACATTGAAGATGATCCGCGTTGCCGGCGTGAA
>JBIPOX010000156.1:0-4598 GCA_044378785.1 Novosphingobium sp. | reverse complement strand
ACTGCCGCTCTCGATCATGCCAAACGGCTTGGCCTTGGCGAGGGCGGGCTGACCCGGCTGCTTACCGAGACCCCCGGCGGCCTCAAGGCGCTAGTCACCGAGGAACGCCGCCTGCGCAAGCTGGAGAGCGGCAAACCGGACAGCAAAGAAACCCGCCACGAAGCGCTGGCCCGCAAGCTGCGCGCCATGCACGGTCGCGATTTGGCAGAGATTTCCACCTCAGGTGCCGAGTTCACCTTGCTGGTCGCTCGCCGCACCCCGGGCGGTCCGATCGAAATCCTCGGCGAGGTTGACGACGATCCGGCGCTGATCATCAAGGCAGCGCGGCGCATCGCCCATTAAGCCTGAGGCGAAATTGCCCTTTGGGGGGCAAATCGCGACACACAGCCGATCTTCATTGCCGGTTAAGCGGCAGAGCGCCTAGGAAGGCGCATGATGCGTCTTCGCCCCTTCTCCATGCGAGCTGTCATGCTGACCGCAGCGCTGTTCGCACTGCTCGCTCTCACCGTCCGCCCGGTCATGGCGCAATCGATCCTGCGCGACGCGGAAACCGAGCGTCTGCTCCAGGACATGGCCGCTCCGCTGGTCAAGGCCGCCGGGCTCGAGCCCGGCAATGTCGATATCGTCCTGGTCAACGACCCTGCGGTGAACGCCTTCGTCGCGGGCGGCCAGGCCGTCTACATCCACAGCGGACTGATCAACGAAGCCTCGACCGCCAACGAGGTGCAGGGCGTTATCGCGCACGAATTGGGCCACATTACTGGCGGCCATGCCGTCCACAATCCAGCTGCGACGACCGCAACGGGCATTTCGCTGCTCTCGCTGCTGCTTGGTGCGGCAGCAGCAGCAGCAGGCGGCGGCGATGCCGCGATCGGCGTCCTGATGGCGGGCCAGCAAGCGGCGATGGGCAGCTACCTTGCCTACAACCGCTCGCAGGAAGCGAGCGCGGATGCGGCCGGTGCGCAATATCTTTCGAGCGCCGGCATCACCGGGCGCGGTTCGATCGAGTTCTTCAAGAAGCTCCAGAACCTTGAGTTCCGCTATGGCTATCAGCCGCGCGAGGGGGACGAGTACGCCCGCACCCACCCGATGACGGGCGATCGCATCGCCACGCTGCAAGACACTTACGAGCGCGATCCGGCGTGGAACCGGCCCAACGATTCCGAAATCGAGCGGCGCTTCGCCCGGGTCAAGGCCAAGCTGTTTGGCTATCTGGCGCTGCCGCGCGATACCCTGCGCGTCTATCCCGAGAGCGACCAGTCGGTCCCGGCGCGCTATGCCCGCGCCTATGCCCATCACAAGGACGCGCACTTGCCCCTGGCGCTGGCCGAGGCGCGCGCGCTGCTCGCTGCCGAACCCAACAATCCCTATTTTCTTGAGCTGCAGGGCCAGATCCTGCTCGAGGCCGGAAAGCCGAGCGAAGCGCTGCCATCGCTGCGCCGGGCGACCGAGCTGACCAGCAACGAACCACTGATCGCGACCCTGTTTGGCCATGCCCTGATCGCGACCGAGGACCGGGCGAACTTTGTCGAGGCCGAGCGCGTACTCAAGGCTGCGGTCTCACGCGATCGGCGCAATCCTTTCGCCTGGTATCAGCTGGGAGTAGTCTACGAAGCCAATGGCGACACCGTCCGCGCCCGGCTGGCCAGCGCCGAACAGCAGGTCCTGTTCGGCAACATGGCCCAGGCCCTGCACAGCGCCAGGACTGCCGAAGCAGCCCTGCCCAAGGGCACGCCTGACTGGTTGCGCGCGCAGGACATCGCCATGCAGGCCCAGGCCGAGCTTGAACGGCGCAAGAAAAGGAAATAGCCGAAAGCTATGACCCAGGCCTCCTCGTCACGCCCATCGCCCGGATGGATCGCTGCGCTGCTTGCCGCGCTTGCGCTGGCAGCTGGCGGCGGCTGGTTCGCCGCGCGCCACTTTGCCGATCCGGCTGCTGCGCTTTCGGGCCAGGACCGCGAAGCGATCGAAACAGTGGTGCGCGAATACCTGCTGGAAAATCCCGAAGTGCTGCCCCAGGCCATGGAAAACCTGCAACGCAAGACTAACCGCGAACTGCTGGCGGCAGTCCGGGACGAGGTCGAGACGCCCTATCCCGGCGCGATCCTTGGAAATCCCGCCGGCAAGGTGACCATCGTCGAATTTACCGATTTCGCTTGCGGCTATTGCCGCAAGAGCGTTGCCGATCTCGACCGGCTGGTTGCCGCCCATCCGGACCTGCGCGTGGTCGTGCGCGACTTGCCGATCCTGTCGCGCGAGAGCGAGCAGGCAGCGCGCATGGCGCTCGCCGCAGCCGAGCAAGGCAAGTATCGCGCTTTCCATCATGCGCTGTTCGCTGCCGGACGCCCCGATGCCCAGACGATCGAGGCAGCCGCGCGCGTCGCCGGGCTCGACCTTGCCAAGGCGCGCGAGGCAGCGAGCAGCGAACGCATCGGTCAGGAAATTGCCCGCAATGTCGATTTCGCCCGGCAGCTCGGCTTTAGCGGCACGCCTAGCTGGATCATCGGCGCCGAGCTGATTTCGGGCGCGGTCGGCTACGACCATCTCGCCAAATCGCTGGCGGCGGTGAGGGGCGGGCCGGCTTGATCCGGCGAATTCCCGTCGCGGCAAATTTGCGCTAGAAGCAAGCCATGGCAGTGCTTTCGATCAAGCCAAGTCCGTTCTTCGTGAACAAGAACCAGGCGTTCTGGCGGCTTCAGTTCGTCGGCTGGAGCGGGGCGATGATCCTGCGCGCGATGTCGGCGATCGCCAATGACCAGCCGCTCGCCTTCCTCGTGCTGGTCCTGATCGCAACCATCACCGGCTTTTCGATCTCGCTGGTGCTGTCGGTGATCTACCGCCAGCTGATCACCCAGCGTCCGCTCATCACCTGGTCGACGACGGTGCTTCTGCTGACCCTGGCGGCCGCCTTGCACGCCTTCATCGACGCCTGGGTAATTTCGCTCTATCGCACTGACAGCGAGGCGAGCTTCACCCAGCTGTTCATCGGCGTGTTCTATCTCGACGCGACCCTGCTCGGGGCTTGGTCCGCGCTCTATTACGCGATCAATTTCTTCCTCAAGATCGAGGAACAGAACGACCGGCTGATCCTGCTAGAAAACCAGGCGACAAGCGCGCAGCTGGCGATGCTGCGCTATCAGCTCAATCCCCACTTTCTGTTCAACACGCTCAACTCTATCTCGACGCTAGTGCTGCTCAAGCAGACCGAACCGGCCAACGCCATGCTCAGCCGGTTGTCCTCGTTCCTACGCTACACCCTGATCAACGAACCGTCGGCCAGGGTCACGGTCGCGCAGGAGGTTGAAACCCTCAAGCTCTATCTCGACATCGAGCGGATGCGTTTCGAGGAACGGCTGCGCACGACCTTCAGCATCGATCCGGCGACGCGCAACGCGCTGTTGCCATCGCTCCTGCTCCAGCCGCTGGTCGAGAACGCGATCAAATATGCGGTCGGCGCGCAGGAAAGTGGCGCGGAAATCCGCATTGAGGCGCAACTGGTCGGGCCAATGCTTCGGATCAGCGTCTCCGACACGGGTCCCGGGTTGAAAAGCGAGACCACCGACCGCAGGCTGTCCGGGATCACATTTGACGCAGGAGAACCGGTTTCCACCGGGGTGGGCTTGGCGAACATTCGCGAACGGCTCGAACAGGCCTACGGCGACAAGCACCTGTTCGAAACGCTGAAACCACCCGTAGGCGGCTTTGCCGTCATCATCGAGCTTCCGCTCGAAACCGCAGCTGCGCAGGATAGCGCGAGCGAACTGCTCATGGTGGCTGCGGCAGCGGAATAAGGCGGCACCCTTTCGGGGACCCGCGCGTTACTGGATTAAGGCAGATGCAATGACCATTCGAACAATTATTGTCGATGACGAGAAGCTCGCGATCCAGGGCCTGCAATTGCGGCTTGAGAAATATCCGGATGTCGAGATCGTCGATACCTGCGCCAACGGGCGCGAGGCGATCCGCAAGATCAAGACCGAAAAGCCAGACCTCGTTTTTCTCGACATCCAGATGCCCGGCTTCGATGGCTTTTCGGTGGTGAAGGGCGTGATGGAGATCGAACCGCCGCTGATCGTCTTCGTCACCGCCTATCAGGAGCACGCGATCCGCGCGTTCGAGGCCAATGCGGTCAATTACCTGATGAAGCCGGTCGAAGACGACAAGCTTGCCGACACGCTGGAGCGGGTGCGGGTGCGCCTTGCCGAGAAGAAAGGCGCCGACGAGGCCGAAAAGCTCAAGACCGTGCTGGCTGAAGTCGCGCCCGATGCGATCGAGGCCATGCCCGACGAGGGCGAGGCAGCGGCGGCGCGGTACGAACAGCTCATCAACATCAAGGATCGCGGCCAGATCTTCCGGATCGACGTCGATTCGATCGAGCACATCGAGGCGGCGGGCGATTACATGTGCATCCGCACCGCCGACAACTCGCTAATCCTTCGCGAGACGATGAAGGATCTGGAACGCAGGCTCGATCCGCGTGTTTTCCAGCGGGTCCACCGCTCGACCATCGTCAATCTCAATCAGGTCCGCCAGGTCAAGCCGCACACCAATGGCGAATGCTTCCTGGTGCTCGATTCGGGCGCGCAGGTGAAGGTCAG
>JBIPOX010000084.1:0-5825 GCA_044378785.1 Novosphingobium sp. | reverse complement strand
TTGCAAAACCCCAGAATCAACGATCAGGCACGGCGTCAAGCTAACCCGCTGATACTACTCAACTTAGTTTCGGATCAGGCTCTGAGGTAATGGCTCGCGGTCGGATCGCAGTGCAGATAGAGGCTGCCAGTCGGCTTCAGCACGCGGTGCAGTTCCAGCAGGCGCACCGCCATCATGGCCAGATAGGCCATCATGTCGTTATCGCCGAGGAACCCGCGCATCGCGCGCAGCAGCTCGAACGCGGCGGTATTGCCGCTGCGCATCACGTCGTCGAAGGCGGCCTCCGCCGTATCGTTCCAGTGCCAGGTATCCTCGAACGCCTCGATCTGCGCGTCGGAATTGTGCCCCTCGGGCGATTTGAACAGGATGTTGTAGTTGGCGTTGCTGTTGAACGGCGGATCAAGATAGATCACGTCAACACTCTCATCGCGCACATGTTCGCGCAGGACGTGCAGGTTGTCGCCGTAATGGAGCGTGTTGATCATGCGCGGATTGTGCCGCGCCGTTCATCGGGCGGCAAGCGGCACGGCCTATTCTTCCACACGGATGCGCGCCATCGAGACACCCGGCTGAAACCCGGGGTCGTGTTCGGGCGTACAGTCACGGGGGGCACATCTACTCTGCTGGCGCGGGAATGGCGAGAAAGGGATCAAGCCGCCTCTTTCTTGCGGCTCGCCTTCTTGCGCTCGTGCGGGCACAGGATCGCCTTGCGCAGCCGGATCGACTTGGGCGTCACCTCGACCATCTCGTCATCGTCGATATAGGCGATCGCCTGTTCCAGCGACATGATCCGGGGCGGGGTGAGGCGGATCGCGTCGTCCTTGCCGGTCGAGCGGAAATTGGTGAGCTGCTTGCTCTTCATCGGGTTGACTTCGAGATCGTCGGGCTTGGCGTTCTCGCCGATCAGCATGCCCTCGTAGACCTTTTCCTGAGGGCTGACGAACAGCACGCCGCGCTCTTCGAGCATGTTGAGCGCATAGGCGACTGCCTCGCCGGTGCCGTTCGAGATCAGCACGCCGTTCTGGCGGCCTTCGATCGGGCCCTTGTAGGGGCCGTATTTCTCGAACAGGCGGTTCATGATGCCAGTGCCGCGCGTGTCGGACAGGAACTCGCCGTGATAGCCGATCAGGCCGCGCGACGGGGCCGAGAAGGTGATCCGGGTCTTGCCGCCGCCTGAGGGGCGCATGTCGGTCATCTCGCCCTTGCGGATCGCGACCTTCTCGACGACGGTTCCGGCATAGTCGTCGTCGACGTCGATGACGACGGTTTCATACGGCTCTGTGCGGTTGCCGTCCTCGTCGGTTGCGAACAGCACGCGCGGGCGCGAAATGCCCAGCTCGAAGCCTTCGCGGCGCATCGTCTCGATCACCACGCCCAGTTGCAGCTCGCCGCGCCCGGCGACCTCGAAGCTGTCGCGGTCGGCGCTTTCGGTGACGCGGATGGCGACGTTGGATTCGGCTTCGCGCAGCAGCCGGTCGCGGATCATGCGGCTGGTCACCTTGGTGCCCTCGCGGCCGGCCATCGGCGAATCGTTGACCGCAAAGCGCATCGCCAGGGTCGGCGGATCGATCGGCTGGGCCTGGAGTGGCTCGGTCACCGCCGGGTCGCAGATCGTATTGGCGACCGTCGCCTCGGTCAGCCCGGCGATCGAGATGATGTCGCCGGCGCGGGCTTCCTCGACCGGAACCCGGTCAAGCCCGCGGAACGCCATCAGCTTGGAGGCGCGGCCGGTCTCGATGACCTTGCCCGACGCATCGAGCGCATGGATCGGCGAATTGACCTTGATCGTGCCCGACTGGACCTTGCCGGTAAGGATGCGGCCGAGGAAGTTGTCGCGATCGAGCAGGGTCACGAGGAACCGGAAGTCACCGTCGAAATCTGCGGCCGGCGGCGGCACGTGATCGTTGACCAGCTTGAACAGCGGCTCGAGCGAGCCCGAACGTGCGTTGATGTCCTCGCTGGCGTAGCCGTTGCGGCCCGATGCGTAGAGCACCGGGAAATCGAGCTGCTCGTCGCTGGCGTCGAGCGCGACGAACAGGTCGAACACCTCGTCGAGCACTTCGGCGGCGCGCTGGTCGGGACGGTCGATCTTGTTGACGACGACGATGGGACGAAGGCCAAGGCCCAGGGCCTTGCCAGTGACGAACTTGGTCTGGGGCATCGCGCCCTCGGCGCTGTCAACCAGCAGGATGACGCCATCGACCATCGACAGGATGCGCTCGACCTCTGCACCGAAATCGGCGTGGCCGGGGGTATCGACGATGTTGATCCGCACCGGACCCTCGGGGCTTTCCCATTCGATCGAGGTCGGTTTGGCAAGGATGGTGATCCCGCGCTCCTTTTCCAGATCGTTCGAATCCATCGCCCGTTCCTCCACCCGCTGGTTGTCGCGGAAGGTGCCGGACTGGCGGAACAACTGGTCGACCAGGGTGGTCTTGCCATGATCGACGTGCGCAATGATCGCGATATTGCGCAGGGGAAGCGGGGCGGACATGGGTTTTGCCTTGCAAAGAGGGACGGGGCTTGAGGAGCGGGCTGCGGCCAAATGCTGCGCCGCACAATTGCGCGCGCCCTTAAACCATGATCGGTTCTGCGGCAAGCGCGGCATGCAAGAAAGCGCTTCCCGGATGATGGCATAATTACTACAAGGCGTAACGGTTTGACCGCATCCCGCCAATCCGGCGCGGCGTGTTGGGACAAGCCAGACATACCGGTCGCAGTATAAAAAGACGTTCAAGGAGAGGATGATGAATATGTTGGCAAGGCTTCACCGCAACGGTGGGCGTTTTGTTGCGCTGAGCAGCGTTTCGGCGCTGGCACTCGCTGCTACCCCCGCTCTGGCGCAAGATAGCACGACCGCCGAGGAAGGCTTCGACGAGGAAGAAATCATCGTCACTGCCACCAAGCGCGAAGCTACCTTGCAGGAAATCCCTGTCGCGGTTTCGGTGACCACCAGCGAAACGATCGAGCGTGCGGTGATCCGCGACCTCAAGGACCTGTCGAGCCTGGTGCCGTCGCTGCGCGTCAACACGCTGCAAAGCTCGGCCAACACCAATTTCGTCATTCGCGGCTTCGGCAACGGCGCCAACAACGCCGGCATCGAGCCTTCGGTCGGCCTGTTTGTCGATGGCGTATACCGCTCGCGCTCGGCGGCGATGATCGCCGACCTTCCCGACGTCCAGCGCGTCGAGGTGCTGCGCGGACCGCAATCGACCCTGTTCGGCAAGAACGCCTCGGCGGGCATCATCTCGATGACCACCAAAAAGCCCGAGTTCAATCTCGGCGGCATGGTCGAGGCGACTTACGGCAATTTCAACGCGCTGGTGCTGAAGGGCCTAATCACTGGCCCCATCTCGGACACGATCGCGGTCAGCCTTGGCGGCGCTTATAACAAGCGCGATGGCTATACCCGCGATCTCGGGTCGGCCGGGGGACGTTCGGACGAACGCGATCGCTGGTCGCTGCGCGGCCAGGTGCTGATCGAGCCCGATGACGCACTGGCGATCCGGCTGATCGGTGACTACGGCAAGATCGACGAGGTCTGCTGCTCGGTGGTCAACCTGCGCCAGTCAAGCTCGACGCTGGCGATCATCGCGCCTGCGCCAGTCGGACTGGGCGGCAAGATTCCCGATTTCCGCAACCCCTTCGCCGACGTGATCTACAGCAACTTCCCGTCCGAGAACGACATCACCAACTGGGGCGTTTCCGGTCAGGTCGATTATGATTTCGGCAATGTGAAGCTGACCTCGATCACTTCCTATCGCGGTGTCGAGGCGATCACCAACCAGGATTCGGACTTTACCAGTGCCGACCTGATCCGTCGCCCCGAAGACGTCGATATCAAGACCTTCACCCAGGAATTGCGGCTCGACATGCAGCTGGGTGACAAGGTTACGGCGCTGCTCGGCGGATACTATTTCAACCAGAAGATCAACCAGCAGGGCGGCCTGTTCTTCGGGTCGGACTTCCGCGGCTATGCAGACCGCCTGATCCGCGGCCAGTCGAACAACGCCTTCAATGTGCCTGCGGTCGAGGGCCTGCTCGGAGCGCTGTCGGGCAATCCGGCGCTGTTTGCCGGGCGCTTCTTCGGCAATGGCCGGGGCCTGACCGAAGCCTACCGCGTCAAGAACAATGCGTTCTCGATCTTTGGCCAGGTCGATTTCGAGGTGAATGACCGGTTGACGCTGACTGGTGGCATCAACTTCACCAAGGACAAGAAGCGCTTCTCGACCAGCACTACCTCGGACGAAGTGTTCTCTGCCGTGCCGCTGGGTAATTTCGTTGCACCGGCAACCAATTTCTTTGTTGCACAGACAGTGGGCGGCCTGCTCGGCGTGCCGGGCGGCATCGCCAGTGCCGCACAGGTCGGCGCTTTCGCCGCTGCCAACCCGGCTGGCTTCGCGCAGATCCAGGCAGGCTCGTCGAACACGGCGCAGCAATTGCTTGGCCTGCGCGCGCTACAGTTCCTGCCGCCGTTCCAGAACGTGCCCAATGCGGTCGAGAACGGCCGGCTCAGCGACAGCAACGTCGCCTTCGCGCTTTCGGCCAATTACGAAGTGACCGATACGACCAGCGTCTATCTGCGCTATGCGACCGGCTACAAGGGTGCCTCGATCAACCTGTCGCGTGACAGCCGGCCGACCGCGCCCGCGCTCGCGCAACTGGTTGCACAAGGGATCGCGGTTCCCAACCTTGGCACGGGCAGTCGCTTCGCCGCCCCCGAGGATGCCACTGTCTACGAATTGGGCATCAAGGGCGACTGGGGGCTGGCCTCGGCCAACTTCGCGATCTTCAAGCAGGAGATCAAGGACTTCCAGTCCAACCTGTTCACTGGCACCGGCTTCTTCCTTGCCAATGCGGGCAAGCAGTCGGTTACCGGTTTCGAATTCGAAGGCCGGGTCAAGCCTGCGGACGGGCTGTCGTTGAACCTGGCGGTCACCTATCTCGATTCGAAATACGACAGCTTCTTGCTGTCGGGCGTCGGCGACCTTTCCGGTACAAGGGTTGCCGGCTCGACGCCGCTTTCGGCCACTATCGGGGGCGAATACGATCACCAATTCGGCAATGGCGACAGCCTGATCCTGCGCGCCGACTATCACTACGAGGCGCCGTTCAGGCTCGTCGAAGGCCTGCCTAACCTGGTGGTCAGAAATCCGCTGACCGGAGCATTCATCAGTGCCACGGCGGCGATCCAGGCGGCCGAGGAACTCAAGCAGGACGTCAACGACGTCAACGCCTCGATCACCTACGCGATGGACATGGGGCTTGAGTTCACCATCTGGGGCCGCAACCTGCTCGACGACCGGATGATCCGCCAGATCTTCGATTCGCCTGCGCAGATCGGCTCGATCTCGGGCTATCCGAACCAGCCGCGCACCTATGGCGCGACGGTGCGTTACAAGTTCTGATCCTGTAAACACACGATAAATGGCCGCAAATCCCCTGAGTAATTTAGGGGGTTTGCGGCCAGCGTTTCGCTGAAAGTCTCTTGGTCCCACGCAATTGGGCAAAGAGGAGGGATGCGATGCTGGAATGGGCAATTCTGCCGTTCAAACGGTATTTCGATTTCAAGGGCCGTTCGCGGCGCATGGAATACTGGTCGTTCGCGCTGCTGGTTTTAGTGGTCTATATAGTTCTGCTGGGGATCATGATGGCTGGCGGTTTCTCGCTCGCCGCGTTGAGTGGCGATCCTGCGGCGGCAGCTGGGCTAGAGATGGGGCCGGTGTTCTACATCGGTGCCGGTCTGCTCGGATTGTTCGGACTAGCTATCATCATACCGTCTATTGCTGTTGTCGTTCGCCGGTTGCATGACCGGGACATGAGCG
>JBIPOX010000188.1:0-4166 GCA_044378785.1 Novosphingobium sp. | reverse complement strand
TTGTGGCCCCCTTGCAATTGCCTTGTCGCGGCTTTGCAGTCTCCTTGCAGAGCAGTTGCAGCGGCCGTGCAAGGTCTTGCCGGCGCACCTTCCCGATTTGGCACGGCCTCTAAGCGGCCTGCCGGTTAACCATTTTGCGCAAGAAGTCGTTAAGCCTTTCGGGCGGATGGTGAAGGCCTGTTAAGCGTTCCTGCGCAGGGAACGCAGCCCATACTGCACTGTTCGAGGAGCCCTGTTCGCGTGCTGAAGACAAACTCAAGCCATCGCCTGCTGTGCGGCATCGCCGCCGTCTCCCTGCTCGCCGGTTGCGGCGACGCTGACAATGATAAAGGTGCGCGGGACGCCGATCCGGCGATGAGCAGCGCGGTCGACGACCAGATCATGGTCGATCCCGAACTGTCCGATCAGGCCGGAGCGGCCGCTGCTGCCGATGGCGGCACAGTCGAACTACCGCCCGAACAGCGCAGCCCCGAAGCGATTGCCAAGGCACGCGAGGAAGCGGCCAAGCAGGCGGGCGGCTCGCTCGACAGTGCCCCGCAGCCAGGCGAGGGCGGCAGCACTTCCCTGGTCGAAGGCGCAGCCACTGCCGCTCAAGTTGCCGAGCAAAGCCGCGCCGCTTCGACCGATTGCGCCGCCAAGGTCCGCTATTCGGCAAGCTGGGCGACGCGTCTGCCTGCCCCGCTCTCGGTCTATCCGCGCGGCGCGGTGCAGGAAGCGGCGGGGACCGACGTCGATGGCTGCATGCTGAGCGTAGTCCACTTCGTCACCCCGGTCGCGCCCAAGTATGTCATCGATTTCTACTACACCCGGGTGCGCAAGGCCGGTTACGGCACGGACTACCGAATGGAAGGCGCCGACCATGTGCTGGGCGGCAAGAGCGGTGGTAAGGCCTATGTGGTCTTTGCCCGCGAGCTCGCTAACGGGCTCACGGCTGTCGAGCTGATTGCCAGCGGCAAGTAATCGCTATTTGAGGCCAATGCCGATCGCGGCGCGCGGCTGCTCGGTCTCACCCGAGGCAACCGGATAGGCGCAATAGTCGGCGGCGTAGTGGCCATAGGGACGGTGATTGCCCGACAGGCCGATGCCGCCGACCGGGCCGGCGTGCGACGGGCTGATCGTCGGGCGGTTCCAGTTGACGATCCCGGCGCGGATGTTGGCCCAGAACCGGTTGTATTCCTGCGGTTGGCCGCCAATCATCGAGGCGACAAGGCCGAAGCGGGTGTTGTTGGCCTCGCTGATCGCCTGATCGAGATCGTTGACTTTGACGACCTGGAGGATCGGGCCGAACAGCTCGACATCGGGGCGATCCTTCATCGCGGTCATGTCGATGATCGCAGGCGAAAGAAACGGCAGCTTCTCGTCAGGGCGGACCAGGTGCTTGATCGCCTTGCCGCCGTTGGAAAGCAGGTAGAAGAAGCTGTCGGTCAGGCCATCGGCGGCATGATTGTCGATCAGCGGACCCATGAACGGCGCAGGCTCGTCGAACGGCGCGCCGAAAATGATCCGGTCGGCCAGCGCCTTCACTTCGGCGATCACCGGCTCGTACATCGATTCCTTGATGATCAGCCGCCGCGCGGCAGTGCAACGTTGCCCGGCGCTGGCGAAAGCCGACTGGACAACAAGCGCGGCCGCATCGGTGATCTTGGGTGTGTCCCAGACCACGATCGGATTGTTGCCGCCCATCTCGAGCGTCAGCAGCTTGTCTGGGCGGGCGGCGAGCTTGCGCGCAATGGCAATGCCACTGTTGGCCGAGCCAGTGAACAGCACCCCGTTGACGCCTTCGTGGCGGACCAGCTCCTGGCCCTGATCGGGGCCACCGAACACGCACTGGATGACTGCCGCCGAGATTCCGGCGCGGTTGAAGCAGCGCGCCAGCAGTTCACCGCTTGCCGGTGCTTTTTCGCTGGGCTTGAAGATCACGGTGTTGCCCGCGATCAGCGCGGGGATGATGTGGGCATTGGGCAGGTGCGCAGGCATGTTGTAAGGCCCGAGCACGGCCATCACCCCGTGCGGCTTGTGCCTCACTGCCATCGTGCCCTGGATGGCGCTGTCGAGCTTGCGTTGCGAGGTCCGGTCGGCAAAGGCCCTGATCGACAGCTCGACCTTGGCGATCACGCTCTCGACCTCGGCATTGGCCTCCCACAGCGGCTTGCCGGTTTCGCGCGCGATCGTATCGGCGAGTTTGTCGAAATCCTTGCGCACTTCGTTGGCGAAGCGGCGCACCAGCTCCATTCGGGTCGAAAGCGGCTGCGCGGCCCAGGCCGGAAAGGCGCGGCGCGCGGTCTTTACGGCTGTGTCGATGTCGCTGACGCGTCCTCGCCACAATTCCACGCCGCTCGCCGGTTCGTAGGAAATGACTGCTTCGGGCGCCGCACGCTTTTCCGCGCCTGCTCCGTCCGGGCCTTGCTTGTCGTTGGGAGTAATCGCGTTCACGGCGGCGCGCTGTCCATTCTACGACTTGGGGACCAGGTACAGTGATCCTTCGCCCGAATGTCCTACATGCCAGGTGTAGCAAATAGGTTAACGCGCAGCCTGCGGCCTGGGCCCGAGCGCTGCGCCAAGCACGCGGATATCCGCCACTTTCTGGTTAAGCGGCTGCCAATCGTCGTGTTTATCGATTGCAGCCCAGACCCGCTCGACCTCGTCGATGACAAGGCTGGGCGCAGCGGCCCCGCTCCAAAGCGGATCGGCGGTTGCGCCAGGCAAGGCTTGGTAATCGCGCAGCAACTCGCCGAACTCCCCGTCTGCCTTGCCGCGCCCGCCGCGATGGTCGAAAAAGAATGCGTCGGGGCCTCTGCCCGACTCGCGCATCGCTGCCTCGGCCGCGCCGATCAGGCGGGCGTCCTCCTCCAGTCCGCGCCGCGCAAGCCCGAGGCGCCACAGGAAGTGTTCGGCCATCGCCTCGCGGTAGACCGCACTGAAGCGGTCGATCGCAGCGACCAGCGGATCGTCGCCTGAGACCACCAGCCGCAGCGCCATGGCAAGCTGCGCGCAATTCCACTGGATTGCGCCTGGCTGGCGGCCAAAGGCATAGAGCCCCGAATGGTCGAAATAGGCGGCGGTGAAGCCCGGGTTCCACTCGGGCAGCCAGCGCCACGGACCATAGTCGAAGCTTTCGCCGGAAATGTTCATGTTGTCGGTATTGAGCACGCCGTGGACAAATCCGGCGGTCATGTAGGAGGCGGAGAGCCGCGCCAGCCGCTCGACTACCTGATGCAACAGCACGATCCCCGGCTCATCGCGGCCCAGCGCATCCTCGGGCGGCGGCGGGCCGGGATAGGTCTTTAGGCAGTAATCGACCAGGTCGGCCATCTGCTCGCGCTGCTCGAAGGCGAGCAGGCGCTGGAAGGTGCCAATCCGGATATGGCCGTGCGAGAGCCGCACCATGACTGCCGAGCGGGTTGGCGAGGGCTCGTCGCCCCGCCACAGTTCCTCGCCGGTCTCGATCACCGAAAGAGTCCGGCTGGTATTGACCCCCAGAGCCTCAAGCATTTCGGTGGCGAGGATTTCGCGCACCGCGCCTTTGAGCGTCAGTCGCCCGTCGCCGTCGCGGCTATAGGGGGTCTGGCCCGATCCCTTGGTGCCGAGATCGAGCAGGCGGCCTTGCTCGTCGCGCATCTGCGCAAACAGGAAACCCCGCCCGTCGCCGATGTTGGGATTGTACACCTGGAACTGATGGCCATGGTAACGCAGCGCCAGGGGTTGCGGCAGGTTGCCCGGCAGCGGCTCGAACTGCCCGAAATGGGCGATCCAGCGGGCGTCATCGAGATGGTTGAGCCCGACAGTCGCGGCGGCCTTGTCGTTGCGGAAACGCAGGATGTGCTTCGGAAAGTGCGCTGCTTCGACCGGATCGGCCAGCCAGTCGGCCAAAGCGGCGATCCGGGGGTCGGGTTGATAGCCCACGGCTTGCGGTTCGCTCGGCATGACGCGATAGTGGCGATACAAGGCCTCGCGCGCAAGCGGCGCTTTGTCGCACAGGAAAGACCATGGCCGAAATAGACAGCCTTGCCGCATTCGAAGACGCAACCTGGACAAGCCTCGACGGGCTGGAGCTGCATTACCGCGACTATCCTGGCCGCGCCGGTCAGGATAAAGGAGAGCGGCCGCCGGTGCTGTGCCTGCATGGCCTGACCCGCAACGCCCGCGATTTTGCGGAGCTTGCCGAG
>JBIPOX010000082.1:0-5888 GCA_044378785.1 Novosphingobium sp. | reverse complement strand
CTTCGTCAAGCCCCGTCAAGTCCCTGTTTGCGCCCGGCCCGGTCGAGCTGCGAAGCCGTCACTCGGTGGTTATCCCGCCGAAGTGCTCGTGCGCTTGGCTGGCCTCGGCGCAGGTCTTGTGCACGGTGCCGTCGATATGCTCGGGCGGTCCGTAAATGGTGTAGAGCTTGAGCGGTTCGCTGCCGATGCTGCGCACATTGTGGCGAGCGCCCTGCGGCACGATCACGGCATCGTCGGCCTTTACCCGGTAGACCGTGTCGTCGACGGTGATTTCGCCCTCTCCGCCCTCGATCCGGAAGAACTGGTCGCGGTCGTCGTGGACTTCCGCGCCGATTTCGTCTCCCGGCTCGATCGACATCAGCACGAGCTGGATATTGTGCCCGGTGTAGAGCACCCGGCGGAAATCGGTGTTTTCCTCGGTCTGCTGCTCGATGTTTGCCTTGTACCCCTTCATCGCTTGCCTCCTTGGCTGGCGCAGTCCCCCATCGGCCTTGGCGCTTGACCTTGCCAAGATAGGCTGCATGTCGATGACAGCAATGCGCGAAAGTCCGATCAGTGTGATCGTGCGGGCGCAGCGATCCAAACAAGGGAAAAGCGCCGTGTCTTCCGATCTCCATTCGCGTTTTGCCGCCAGCTTTGCCCGCTATGCCGGGCGCGTGCTGGTCGAGGCAGACGGCCGGGCCTGGACCTATGGCGAGGTCGAAGCGCTCTCGGGTCGGCTGGCGGCGGCGCTCGCCGGGCTTGGAGTGGCTCCGGGCGAGCGGGTGCTGGTGCAGACCGACAAGTCGGTCGAGACCCTGCTGCTCTATTTCGCGGTGGTGCGGCTGGGGGCGATCTACCTGCCGCTCAATAGCGACTATACGCAGGTCGAACTCGATTACTTCGCCAGCGATGCCGAACCGGTGCTGGCGCTGTGCCGACAGGGCGATGAGGCGCGGTTCGAGCAGATCGGCAAGGGCGGCATGCAGGTTCGCACGCTGGCCGCGCTGTTTTCCGATCTGCCAGCCGAGCCTGCCTCGCCCGTGCCGCGCCGTAGCGACGACGTCGCCGCGATCCTCTATACCTCGGGCACCACTGGCAAGCCCAAGGGGGCGATGCTGACCCAAGCCAACCTTGTCGCCAATGGCGAGACCCTGATCGGGTTGTGGCGCTTCTCGCCAGAGGACCGGCTGATCCACGCCTTGCCGATCTTCCACGTCCACGGCCTGTTCGTGGCGGTGCACTGCGTGGTCTTTTCTGGCGCGTCGATGGTCTTCCTGCCAAAATTCGACAGCGGCGCAGTGGTCGAAGAAATGGCGCGCTCCAGCGTGCTGATGGGCGTGCCAACATTCTATATCCGGCTTCTCGCCGATGCGCGCTTCACCCGGGACGCGGCGGCAGGCATGCGCTTGTTCGTCTCCGGCTCGGCACCCTTGTCTGCCGACATTCACCGTGCCTTCGAGGCGCGCTGCGGCCACCGCGTGCTTGAACGTTATGGCATGACCGAGACCGGCATGCTCACCTCCAACCCCTATGACGGCGAGCGGCGGGCCGGTTTCGTCGGGCCGCCGCTGCCCGATGTCGAGCTGCGCATTGCCGAGTTCGAGAGCGGGCGGGTGCTGCCCCAGGGCGAGGTCGGGATTGTCGAGGTCAGGGGTCCGAACGTATTTGCCGGCTATTGGCGCATGCCCGAAAAGACCGAGAGCGAATTTCGCGCCGATGGATTTTTCATCACCGGCGACATGGGGGTGATCGACGAGGCAGGCTATGTCCAGCTGGTCGGGCGCGAGAAGGACCTGATCATTTCGGGCGGTCTCAACGTCTATCCCGCCGAAGTCGAGGCGCTGCTCGATGACCGCGCCGACATTGCCGAGGCGGCAGTGATCGGCGTGCCCCATCCCGATCTTGGCGAGGCGGTCGTGGCCGTGGTGCAAGCCGCTGGCAGTCTCGATGCAGAGGGAGTGCGCGAGGACCTGCGCCGCGATCTTGCCGCTTTCAAGGTGCCCAAGCAGATCATCGTGCTCGACGAATTGCCGCGCAACACGATGGGCAAGATCCAGAAGAAGCTGCTGCGCGAACGCTACGCCGACCTGTTCGCGGTTTAGAGCGTTTTCCGTTCAAGCTGACGCGAACGGAAAAGCGACGCTCAAACGCCGCGCGGGCTTGTCGCACTATTCCGATCCAGATTGATCGGAAAGTGCTCTAGCCTTTGGGATAGGCTGCCCAGCGGTCCATTCGCTGGAGATAGGGCGCGAACTTTTCGCGCACTTCGGCGTTGTCCAGCCCGAACACCGAGGGGTCCGGCTTTTCGAAGCGTTCGCGCGCCTCGTTCTCTTCCCAGAACGACTTCATGCCCTGCTCGAAGGCAGGCGTGACCGCTTCGCCCAGCCAGGCATAGAGGCCGCGCACCTCGCCGATCGGATCGTCCTGCATGGCGCGGAAATGGATGTCGTAGAAGCGCGCGTCATTGGCGGGATTGTCGCGGAAGGCGATCAGCCGGTTCATGCCGACCGACCAGGTATCGACATTGAGCGCGCCGACGTAGATCGGATCGGGCGCATCGGTGAAATAGCGGTGCAGGTCGGCATAGATCGTCGCTACCGAGAGGATCACGTCGGTCGGATCGCGGTGGGTCATGACGAAGCGTGCATCGGGGAACACCTTGGCGAGATGGTCGACATAAAGCAGGTGCATCGGGGTTTTCAGCCGCCAGGGGCGCACAGGCTCGCCCCATTGCAGCATCTTGAGCACGCGCTTTTCGTACTCGTAGGTCGCGGTCAGGTCGGCATCGCGCAGCCAGCGGGCATAGCTCGGAACCTTGGCATAGGCGATGAACATCTGGGTCGCGAACGACAGCCCCATGATGTCGAGGCATTCGTAGGCACCGTCGATGCCGCTGGGCGTATAGCGGTTTTCCTTGCCGACATTGCCGACCGCCGGGCTGGCCGTGCCGCGACGCGGCTCCGGCCCCACGACCGTCGATGGCGGCGGGTATGGCTGCGCGCTTTCCCACTGGCGCAGGTAACGGATGCCGGGATCGCACGAAAGCAGGAATGACAGCGCGGTTGAGCCAGTGCGCGGCAGGCTGACACCGAACAGCGGCGCGGCGAGCGGGCGATCCTCGGTTTCGGGATGCAGGCGATACCATTCCTCGACTTCGAGCCGCTGGCGAAGATAGCGCACAATCAGCTCGCGCAGCGCATGCTCGCCTGCCCCGTTGAGGTTTGCCTCGCGTTGCAGCGCATCGACGAGAAGCTCGAGTCCCTCGCGAAAGGATGGCTCGCCAAAGTGGTCGAGGCCGCTCTCGGCCTGCGCGACCGCCATCAGTTCCCGGTAACTCTCCACTCCATCCCTCCCGCCGGATTGCCCGCCTTGGGCTGCCATATCGGCTTGGCTGCCCCCGGGCAATTCCGCTCGGGTCTTGCAGGAGCGGACGAAACGGCTATTGGCAGGTCCATGCCGAACCGCCGCGAAAAGCTGCATCCCGCCGTGGCGCGGTCGAACCTACGATTTTCCGAATTTCGGGGAGAAACTCGATGAAACTGCTTCGCTGGGCAGTGGCCGGTGCGGCCAGCGCCTCCGTCTACGTCGTTTACCGCTATTCCATCGGCAAGAAGTCCAAGGGCGAGAACATCTTCACCTCGCCCGACGATGCCGTCGCCAGTCTCGATGACGCACGCGAAAAGGCCAAGGATGCCGCCCCTGCCAAGCCGAAAGGCAAGGCCAAGGCCTGACCGGAGGCGCGGCCATGGCCCTGGCCCCCGACCTTTGCGAAAGGCTGGTGCTGCCTGCCTTTTGCGCGCCGATGTTTCTGGTCAGCAATCCGGCGTTGGCGATTGCTGCCTGCAAGGCCGGGATTGTCGGGTCGATCACCGCCAACCACCTGCGCGGGCTTGACGAGCTCGAAGCGCAGCTTGCCGAAGTGCGCGAGGCGCTGGACCGACATGAAGGCGAGAGCAGCGCTCTGGCAGGGCCACTCAGCGTCAATATCTCGCCGCGCGCCGATGCAGACGATTTCCGCAAGCAGCTCGAAGCCTGCAAGCGAGCTGGCGCGCGGATCATCGTCACTTCGGTTGGCGATCCCACCCGCAACGCGCCGCTGGTGCGCGATTTCGGCATGCTCCATTATCATGACGTGACCTCGATCCGCTTTGCCGAAAAGGCAGCGCGGGCAGGCGTCGATGGCATGATCGCAATCGGCGCAGGCGGCGGCGGCCATGCCGGAACGGTCAGCCACCTCGCGCTGATCCCTACCATCCGGGCGATGTTCGATGGCACCATTGTCATGGCAGGCGCGCTCAGCACCGGGGCCGCGATCCGCGCCGCGCAAGTGCTCGGCGCGGACCTTGCCTATCTCGGCACCCGCTTCATCGCTACGCGCGAGGCAGGCGCGCCCGAACTCTACAAGCAGATGATTGTCGAGGCAGGCATCGACGACGTGACCTATACTGCTGGCTATACCGGGCTTGCCGCTTCGTGGCTCAAGGCGTCGCTGCGCCATGCCGGGCTCGATCCCGATCGCCTGGTCGCACCCGAAAAGCATGGCCACGATCACTTGCCCGAAGGCCAGAAGCCGTGGAAGGATGTGTGGTCCGCCGGGCAGGGGGCAGCGCTGATCGATGATGTCCCCACGGTCGCGGAGCTTGTCGAGCGGCTGCGCGCCGAGTACGCGGCGGCCTGTGCGTTGCCTGCCTGGGGCGCAAACTGACACGATCGAGGAAAGGGAAGTGCGGATGTACGAAGGCATCAAGGAACTGAAGCTGGAAAAGCGGGGCCGGATCCTCGTCATCACCATGGACAACCCGCCGATGAACTCGCCCTCGCCCGGGCAGCACACCGAGCTGGCCCAGATTTTCGAGCTGATCAACCATGACCGCGAGACCGATGTTGTCGTGCTCACCGGGGCAGGCGAAAAGGCCTTCAGCGCGGGCGGCGACATCAAGCGGATGATGGAGCGTTACGAGAACAACGATCATGCCATGTGGTATTACCAGATGCTCGAGGCGCGCCACATCGTCGAATCGATGCTGCGGCTCGAAAAGCCGCTGATCGGGCGGATCAACGGCCACGCCATGGGGCTGGGCGCGACGCTCGCCTCGCTCTGCGACATCACCTACATGATGGCCAACGCCAAGATCGCTGACACCCATGTCAACATCGGCATGACCGCAGGCGACGGCGGCGCGCTGACCTGGCCGCTGTTGATGGGCTTTCCCAAGGCCAAGTACCACCTGTTCACCGGCGAGCCGCTGACCGGGCGCGAGGCCGCCCAGGCTGGCCTGATCAACGAGGCAGTCGAGACTTTCGAGGACCTGGACGAGAAGGTCTATGGCCTCGCCCAGCGGCTCGCCGATAGCCCGCGCGTCGCGCTGCAAACCACCAAGCGTGCGATCAACCTGGTGATGCGCAACATGCTCGAAGGGCTGATCGAGGCGCACCTTGGCATGGAGACGCAAAGCGCCTGGACCAAGGACCACTATGAGGCAGGCAAGGCCTTCGCCGAACGGCGGAAGCCGAACTTCACGGGGGAATAAACACCGCCGTTCGTCATTCCCGTGCAGGCGGGGATCGAGGAGTGGGGGCTTAACAAGGAATGCCTCACACGAAGACACGAAAAGATACGTGCCTCACGGGAATTTCTTTGTCCCGTTGCGCGCTTTTCGTGGAGTTCTTCCACTATCGGTCGAGGAGCACAGGACCCCTCACCCCCGCCCGATACTCGTGTAGGTAAAGCCCTTCGCGCGCATTTCGGCCGGATCGTAGATATTCCGCAGGTCGACCACCACCGGCGATTTCAGCGCCTGCCTGATCCGGTCAAGATCGAGCGCACGAAACGCGTCCCACTCGGTGACGATGGCGAGCGCATCGGCCCCCTCGATCGCTTCGAAGGCGCTTTTCGCCATGATCAC
>JBIPOX010000139.1:0-4782 GCA_044378785.1 Novosphingobium sp. | reverse complement strand
CTGAGCTACACCTTCCATCCGATCGCGGGTGAGACCGCGAAGGGGCTGGACCGGACCGGATCGGGAAGTTAAGGGGCGAGGCAAGAAGGGCTAACGGAGCGCCAGTCGCAGGCCCTGACCACAGCGGATTTGCGATCGGACTTATTAGGGAACCAGGGGCATATGGCCGGAACTACCAACCACGACTATCACATCCTGCCACCTGACATCTGGCCGATTATCGGTGCCTTTTCGGCGCTGTTCATGACTAGCGGGCTGGTGCTGTTCATGCACGAGACCTCGGGCTGGCCAGTGGTCCTGGGGCTTGGCATCGCGGGCCTGATCGCAACCTTCTTCACCTGGTTCTCGAACATCGTCAAGGAAGCGCACGAGGGTCATCATACCCCGGTGGTGCAGTTGCACCTGCGCTATGGCATGATCCTGTTCATCGCCTCCGAAGTGATGTTCTTCCTTGGCTGGTTCTGGGCCTTCTTCGATTTCGCCTTGTTCCCGAGCGAGATTGCCGAAAGCGTTGGCGGGGTGTTCCCGCCCAAGTCGATTGAATCGGTGCTCGATCCGTTCGACCTGCCGCTGATCAACACCCTGATCCTGCTGTGCTCGGGCACGACCGTGACGTGGGCGCACCATTGCCTGATCCATGGCGACCGTGAGGGCCTGAAGAAGGGCCTTTGGATTACGATCCTGCTGGGTGCGCTGTTCTCGATGATTCAGGCCTACGAGTATTCCGTCGCGCCGTTCCCCTTTGGCGTGAACACCTATGGCTCGGCCTTCTACATGGCGACCGGCTTTCACGGCTTCCACGTGCTTATTGGCACGATCTTCCTGATCGTCTGCCTGGTGCGCGCCTACAAGGGTCATTTCACGCCACGCCAGCATTTCGGCTTCGAAGCGGCGGCCTGGTACTGGCACTTCGTCGACGTCGTCTGGCTGTTCCTGTTCGTCTCCATCTATGTCTGGGGCGGCTGGGGCGCGCCGATCCACTGATGCGATTGTCCTTGCAGGATACGAAGGGGCAGTCTGGCCTGGTCCGGACTGCCCTTTTCGCATTGTGTCCGCGATGCGAAGTGGGCGCGGCGCAAGGCGCGGACCTTCGCACTTCATGATGCGGCGATTGCCCCTGATCGCAACGGCGCTGGTCTTGGCCGCGGTAGCGACGATGGTCGCGCTCGGGATCTGGCAGCTTGACCGCAAGGCCGAGAAGGAAGCGCTGCTGGCTGACTATGCCGAGGCCCGGACCCTGTCAGCCGAAGCGCAATGGCCGAGCGATCCGGTGCAGGCGCAGCGCGCCTATTACCGCCGCGCCACAGTGCGCTGCGACAAGGTTGGCTCGATCCTGCCGATGGCCGGGACCAGCGCCGAGGGCGAGGCAGGGATCGCTCATGTTGCCAGCTGCACGCTGGCCGATGGCACCAGCGCCCGGGTCGTGCTGGGCTGGTCGCGCGATCCTGCGCCGCGCCAGTGGCAGGGCGGCGAGGCAAGCGGCATCATCGCTCCGGGCGGCGATGCCGGACCGCGCCTTGTCGCCGCGCCGCCGCTTGCCGGGCTTGCGGCCAGCGCTGCCCCTGACCCCGGCGAAATCCCCAACAACCACCTGTTCTATGCGGTACAGTGGTTCCTGTTCGCGGGCGTGGCCCTCGCGATCTATGCCCTGGCGCTGCGCAAGCGGCTTGCCGCAGCGGGGACAGGGCGCTAACCGCCCGCCATGGAATACATCTCCACTCGCGGCAGCGCCCCGGCGCTCGATTTCGAGGGCGCAACTCTCGCCGGCCTCGCTTCCGACGGCGGGCTTTATGTGCCGCGCGAGTGGCCGCGCTTTTCCGAAGCCGAGATCGCGGCGATGGCGGGTCTGCCCTATGCCGAACTGGCCGCGCGGGTGATGGAGCCCTTCGTCGGCGACAGCCTTTCGCCGGAGCGCCTGCGCGAACTGACCGCGCAGGCATACGGGCGCTTTTCTCACAAGGCAGTGACGCCGCTGGTTCAGCTCGACGAACGGCAGTGGCTGCTCGAGCTGTTTCACGGGCCGACGCTCGCCTTCAAGGATGTGGCGCTGCAATTGCTCGGCCTGCTGTTCGAGGAATTCCTCGGTCGCTCGGGCAAGAACCTTACGATTGTCGGGGCTACTTCGGGCGATACCGGCTCGGCCGCGATCGACGCAGTGGCGGGCCGCGACAACGTCACGATCTTCATGCTCCACCCCAAGGGCCGGGTCAGCGACGTGCAGCGCCGCCAGATGACTACGGTGCTCGCGCCCAATGTCCACAATATCGCCTTGCTCGATTCCAGCTTCGATGATGCCCAAGCGACCGTGAAGCGCATGTTCAACGATGCGGCGATGACTGACCGTTTCGCCATCGGCGCGGTCAACTCGATCAACTGGGCGCGGCTGATGGCGCAGGTCGTCTATTACTTCGCCAGCGCGGTGCAGCTTGGCGCGCCTCACCGCCAGGTCGGGTTCTCGGTGCCGACCGGCAATTTCGGCGATGTCTTCGCCGGTTATGTCGCAGCGAAGATGGGCCTGCCGATCGCCCGGCTGATCGTTGCTACCAATGTCAACGACATCCTCCACCGCGCCCTGTCGAGCGGCGACTATTCGCAAGGCACGGTCACGCCGACCGCCGCGCCATCGATGGATATCCAGGTGTCCTCGAATTTCGAGCGGCTGCTGTTCGATCTGGCGGGCTGCGATGGCAAGGCAATCGCGGCGCAGATGGCTGGCTTCGAGGCGAGCAAGGCGATGCAGTTGACCAATGCGCAACGTGAGGGCGCAGCGGCCCTGTTCGCTAGCGCGCGCACCGATGCTGCCGAGATGAGCGGCGCGATCCGCTGGGCCTGGGAGCATTGCGGCCAGCTCATCGATCCGCACACCGCCTGCGGCCTGCACGCCGCGCGCAGCAGCGACCTGCCGGCAGATGTCCCCATTGTTACCCTGGCGACCGCGCATCCGGCCAAGTTCCGCGATCCGGTCGAGCGCGCGACCGGCAATCGCCCGACCCTGCCTGCCCGTGTCGGCGACCTCTTCGACCGCGCCGAGCGCTGCGTCGATCTGCCCGGCGATTATGACGCAGTGGCCGACTATGTGGCGGCACATGCTGCTCCCCGGCAGCATTGAACAAACCCGCTTGTCCTGAGCCTGTCGAAGGACTGTCTTTCTTTCTGGCGCTGGCATGAAGCAGAACAGCCCTTCGACAAGCTCAGGGCGATCGGGATGGATAGATGGCTGATCTCCACATCGACCCCCAGATCCTGTCCGGCCACGGCTGGGACGACTATGCGCTGCTCGATTCGGGCCACGGCCGCAAACTGGAGCGATACGGCGCCTATAGTTTCATCCGGCCCGAGCCGCAGGCACTGTGGTCGCCGCGCTTGAGCGATTGGCAAGCGCATGGCGAATTCGTGCCTGGTTCGGACGAGGATGGCGGCGGGCGCTGGGTGTTTGAAAAGCCGGTGCCGCGCGAAGGCTGGCCACTTGCCTTGCGTGAGGTGAAGTTCACTGCCCAGTGCACGCCGTTCCGCCACCTCGGCTTCTTTCCCGACATGGCCCCGGTGTGGGACTGGATGCGGGAGAGACTTGATGGCGATTGTGATTCCGGCACTCTCAACTTGTTCGGCTATACCGGCGTTGGCACTCTTGCCTTGTCCGCCTGTGGCCCCGTCACTCATGTCGATGCCAGCAAGAAATCGGTCGCCTCGGCACGCGAGAACGCCGCGCTTTCCGGCATGGCTGACCGGCCCATTCGCTGGCTGGTCGACGATGCAGCCAAGTTCGCGGCGCGCGAAGTGCGGCGCGGCAAGCGCTACGACGGGATCATTCTCGATCCGCCCAAGTTCGGGCGCGGACCGGAGGGTGAGGTCTGGCGGCTGGAGGAAAGCTTGCCGGGGCTGATCGCCGATTGCCGCAGGCTGCTCGATGCAGAAAGCCGCTTCCTGTTCCTCACCGTCTATGCCGTGCGGATGAGTTCGCTGGCCCTGGCTGGACTGCTGGCCGAACATTTCGCCGACCTGCCAGGCCAGATCGAACATGGCGATCTGGCAGTGCGCGAGGAAGGACCGGACACCCGCCTGTTGCCCACCGCGATATTCGCGCGCTGGTCTCGCGACTGACACACGCCTGAAACACATTCGCGCCACGACAGACTTCCAGCCGGGAGTATATGATGGCGACTGCAATGCAAACCGAAGGAGTGGCAGCGGCCTATGATCGCTGGGCTCCGGTTTACGATCTGGTTTTCGGCAAAGTTTTCAAGAGCGGTCGGCAGCAGTCGATCGAGGCCGCTGAAGCGGTTGGCAGCCGGGTGCTGGAAGTAGGCGTCGGCACTGGCATTTCGTTGCCGCAATATTCGCGCCGCTGCCGCCTGACCGGCATCGATATCTCCGATTCGATGCTCGACAAGGCGCGCGAGCGGGTTCGTGAGCTGGGTCTCGACAATGTCGAGGACATCCAGGTGATGGATGCCGAGCACCTCGCTTACGACGATGACAGCTTCGATGTGATTGTGGCGCAATATGTCGTCACTGCCGTGCCTGACCCCGAAGCAGCGCTGGACGAGTTCGTGCGCGTGCTCAGGCCAGGCGGCGAAATCATCATCACGACCCGGATCGGTGCCGATGCAGGGCTGCGCGGCGGCATCGAGAAATTCCTGATGCCAGTGACCAGCCGGCTCGGCTGGCGCACGGAGTTTTCTTGGCAGCGCTATGAAACCTGGGCCGCCGGTAATCCGCGCGTCACCCTGATCGAGCATCGACCGCTACCACCGCTCGGCCACTTCTCACTGATTCGCTACG
>JBIPOX010000081.1:0-5896 GCA_044378785.1 Novosphingobium sp. | reverse complement strand
GGCCGAGAGAGCGCCATCGACCAAGGCTGGCGTAAACAGGTTCCAGATTGCCCAGACGATCAGCGCGGGCACGACAATCCACAGCACCAGGTGGGCGGCATGATAATTCGGCCGCGACCAGGTTGCGAGCTTTTCGCGCTGGAACAGGCTGGCGCGCGCCCGCGCGGTAAACCAGCCGACAATGGCAAGGGCGACGAGCGCCGACAGGATGGCCAGTTGGATCATGTCGGCGCGTTTTAGCTACTTGAGGCCTGTGCCGTCCATCACCGTCAGGTTGGTTATCACCTCTGCATTCTTCTTGCGAACGTCTTCAGGCGCGATGACCATGCCCTTGGCCTTTAGATAGCCGTCGGGGCCCCAGGCATTCGGCCATTCGGCCATGAATTCCTTCAGGCCCTTTATCGGGCCGAGATGCGCCTTCTTGACATAGATGTAGAGCGGACGGGCACCGGGATAGCTGAAATCGGCAATCGTATCGTAGGTCGGTGATACGCCCGACATCGGCACGCCCTTGAGCTTGTCGAAATTCTCCTCGAGGAAGGAGAAGCCGAAAATGCCGATTGCCCGGGAATTCTGGGTGACCTTCTGCACCAGCAGGTTGTCGTTCTCGCCGCCTTCGACATAGGCGCCGTCCTCGCGAACCTGGGTGCAGGTCTTCTCGTAGGCGTCTGCATCGCTGTCTTTGAGCGCGGCCATCGCCGGATCGGTCTTGCAGCCCACCTCGAGGATCAGCTCCTTGAACGCATCGCGCGTGCCCGAAGTCGTCGGCGGACCATAGACGAGGATCGGAATGGCGGGCAGCGCGGGATCGACATCGTTCCAGTTCTTCGCCGTTTGCGGTTTGCCGAACGGGGTGGCGGCGAGCGCCTTGTAGACCGTGGCCGGGGTCAGCTTCATCTCCGGTCCGTCGATACCCTCGGCAAAAGCAATGCCGTCGATGCCGATCTGGATCTCGATGATCTCGGTAACGCCGTTCTTCTTGCAGTCCTCGAACTCGGAGAGCTTGATTCGACGCGAGGCGTTCTCGATGTCGGGAAATGAGGCGCCGACGCCGCTGCAGAACAGCTTCATGCCAGCACCGGTCCCGGTCGATTCGACCACAGGGGATTTAACACCTTGTCCGGCAACCTTTTCAGCAACCGCAGTTGCGAAGGGATAGACCGTTGACGAGCCTACCGCGCGCACGAAATCGCGGGCTCCACCGCCGCCACCGCCGCCACCGCCGCCCGAGCCGCCGCAGGCGGACAGGGCAAGCGCGGAAATCGCAACGAGGGCAGCAGCCTTGACATTCTTCATGTGAGAGATTCCTTTCGCGCCGGACTAGGGCGCTCGTATTGGGGTTGGATGACAGTTTTGTGACATTTTTATTTCATCTGGCCCGGCCAGGACGACCGATCAGAAATAGAACTGGACGCGCATCCCGAATGCATCGACGCCATAGGATCGATCCCCTCCCGCAGCCGGGTGCACTGCACCGGCATATTGCATCCGCCCGTAATTCATCATCAGCCGGGTATAATCGGTCGGTGTCCAGATCAGCGCCACGCCATAGCCGTTCTGCCGACCGCCAGTGATCCCGGCATCGGTGAGATCGAGCCTGTCATACCGCAGGTTGACCTGCCAGGCACCGGGTCCGCCCTTGTCGATCGGCCGTTTGGGCCGGACGCGCACGAATTCCCCATCGCGGTAGCCACGCGAATCACCGCGCGTCAGGAAATACCCGAGTTCGGCATATCCGCCGAAGAACGTGGGATCGGACAAGGCACCCGGGCGGCCGACTTTCTGCCAGAAAGCTTCCGCCGCGGCATGGAACGGCCCAGCGATCACTGCCGCTTCCAGCCCGTAACTGTCCTCGCGATCCGCGCTGAACGATCCGGTGTCGATGAACCTCTCGTTCGTGCTGCGCAGGAAAGGTCGTTGCCGGTAGCGGACCGTATTTGCCGAATCCGCAAGTTTACGCATATGCGCAGATCCGCCGAAGTGGAGCTGGGTGGTTCCGAGCCGCGGCATCAGGACAACGCGCGCATCGACGCTCCAGATCTTGTTCGGAAGGCGCGGAGCATCGTCGGAAAAGATGCCGCCCTGCACGAGCACCTCGCCCTTCTGATACTGGACCGACGCGCCCAGTCGGCGCTCGAAGCTGAACGCATCGGTGAAGGCCGCACGCTCCATCATCGCGGTGTGCAGGTCGCTGGTCATCTCCTCAATGCCGGTAAACGGCTTGTGATGACCGACCACGAACTCGAAATCGCCGGTCGAATAGCTCACGTAGGCATCGACGATCTCGATCGAGTTGACGCCGAAGTCGACCTCGAATGTATAGCCGATGCCGCCCGGCATATCCCCCTCGAAACCCAGCCGGGCGCGGCGCATGGAGGTGCCGAAACCGTCCGGCCTGCCGGTTGCTTCGGGGGCCGCGATGAACCCGGCGTCGAGCTGGAGCCGACCGCGCGGCTTGAACCGCCAGCCGTTGTCGCCGCTGAATTCAGGACCGCCCTTCCAGGCGATCCCGACCTGCGGCTCTTGTTGCGCTGCGGCCACGGCCGACTTCGCCTCTCCGGCAGCACTTGCCGCTGCCGAAGCCGATGCGCTCGTCTTGGCGAGCTGACTTTCAAGCTCGTCGATGCGCGCCGCCATGCGCTCCATCTGCGCGCGCATCTGCGCCAGTTCCTGCGAGACTGCCCCGGCATCCTGGGCAAGGGCGGGCGCTGCCCAGCCAAGCACGGTCCCCATCGCAACCACGCTCGCGAAATTGCGAACTGCTTTGCTCACCCCTGTTCCCCGCGTGACATCATAACGACTGTTGGATGACGCCGGTATGACTTCCATATTGCATTTTTGTGACGCCCGGCATCGCGGCTGTGTAAAACCCGACAGGCCCGTCAAGTCCGCTGGATCGGCAGCATCAGCGACGCGGTCGTGCCCACGCCCTGACGGCTAGTGATATCGAAGCGGCCGCGATGGCGTTCGACAATGTGTTTGACGATCGACAGGCCGAGACCGGTGCCGCCTGCAGCGCGACTGCGGCTGGTATCGGCGCGGTAGAACCGTTCGGTCAGGCGCGGCAGGTGCTCGGGCGCGATGCCCTCGCCCTCGTCCTTGACCGCGAGCAGGACCCAGCCGGTATCGGTTGCCTCGACGCTGATCTGGACCTGGCCGCCGTCGCACCCGTACTTGCGGGCGTTGTCGATAAGGTTGCGCAGCACCTGGGCAAGTTGTGCGCGGTCGGCGCGGATCGGTGCGGTCTCGCAATGCGCGGTGACACTGACCTCGCCGCCAGTGCGGAACTCGCCTGCGGTCTCCCGCGCGAGCGTCACCATGTCGAGCGTGTCGCCCGGCACCTCGTGCTTGCTCGCCTCGATCCGCGACAGGCTCATCAAGTCGGAGACCAGGGCCTGCATGCGCATTGCCTCGTGCCGGATCGTGGCGAGGAATTTCTCGCGGGTCGCCTCGTCACCGCCCGCCTTGGGATTGGTCAGGGTCTCGACATAGCCAAGGATCGTTGCCAGCGGGGTGCGCAGCTCGTGGCTGGCGTTCGCGACAAAATCCGCGTGCGCTCGCGCGACACTGACCTGAACCGAGCGATCATAGAGGCTGACCAGCCGCTCGCCCTCGCCGAGCACGGTCGAATCGATTTCCCAGACGCTGCCGCCAATCGACAGCCCGACCACTTTGGCAAGGCCGTCACTGTCGCCCAGGATCAGCTCGATCGCGTCGGGATCGCGGATCGCTATGCGCACGTCCTGGCCAACGATGTGAGTGCCCAGCAAGGCCTTGGCGGCGCTGTTGGCAAAGCGCACCTGCCCCTTGCTGACGAGCATCGCCGGGGTCTGAAGGTGTTCGAGCAGGAATTCGCTGTCGCTGGACATATCCATCTCATATCGTTCGCGCCGTGCTTGGGGAAGCTGCATCGCGCCGCAGACACGGACAAATCGCCAGTCAAGGCGATAGCGCACTGGCGCAGAGCCGGTTATGCTGCGTGAGCGAGAAGCTGGCTGCGGGTCCGAGCGACCCGGCAGTCGCCCGCGCAGCGGAGGACGCGAGCAATGACCACAGTGGCCGATCTGGAGGAACGCCTCGGCGAATTGCACGTCCTCACATCGCAAACCCCGCTGTTCAATCCGGTATTCCAGCTTGGCCTAGAACTGTCGCGTTCGCTCGAGAGCGGGGCCATGTCACTCGACGAGATCGAGGCGATGGTCGCGGAAATGGAATGCGAGGGTCTGCGCGCCCGGGTCGCGCGCCTGCTGCGCCTGATCGGACCGATCTCGCCAGACGAAAACACCGCAAGGTTGCGCGCTCTTGCCGACGAGGACGATTTCGCGGCTTTCGCCGCGCGCTGGCAGCGCCCGCTCGCCCATGTCGTGTTCACTGCACATCCCACCTTCCTGTTGAGCCGCGCCGAGACCGGCACGGTGACCGCGGCAGCCAGCATTGGCGACTTGTCGCGTGAGACGATCTGTGCGGTCTCGTCCGGGCGCGACACGATCACCCTCGACTACGAACACGAGGCGGTAATGGCGGCCCTTGCGCGGGCGCAGGATGCGCGCGATGCCATGAACGACACCCTGCTGACCATCGCGGCCGAGCGCTGGCCGCGCAAATGGAAGGGACTGCGCCCGCTGCCGGTGCGGCTGGCAAGCTGGGTCGGTTATGACATGGACGGGCGCACCGATATCGGCTGGTCGACCTCGATCAGCTATCGCCTCGCCGAAAAGGCCCTGCGCCTTGCCCGCTATGGCAAGGCCTTGCGCGAAATCGCCCCCGACATCGCTGCCCGGCTCGCCAGCGCAGCCGCGCTGGCGCAGGAAATATCTGGCCGTTTCGCCGCCAACTTCGCCAATCCGACCGATCTCAACGCAGCTGCCAATGCGCTGACCGCCGACCATCCCGACAAGCTGGTCAGCCTCGCGCCGCTGATCGCAGAGCTGGAAAGCGCGGCCAGCGAGGCCAACACCCATACCTCGCGCCGCCTGCTCGTGGTCGCAGCCGCGATGCGCGCCGATGGCCTCGGCATGGGCTGGATCCATTTCCGGGTGAACAGCTCGCAACTGCAGAACGCGATCCGCCGCCGGATCGATCCCGAGGGCAAGCTTAACCTTTCCAGCCAGGCCGCGCTGGTCAGGATGCGCGAACTGCTTGCCGCAGCCAGGCCGCTGCGCTCCAATTTCGCTGCGCTCGCCATCGAGAACAGCACTGCCGTGCGCCAGTTCCTGGCCATGGCGCAGATCCTCTCCCACATCGACGCCGATGCGCCGATCCGGATGCTGATCGCCGAATGCGAAGAGCCAACCACGGTCCTGGCCGCGCTCTATTTCGCGAAGATGTTCGGCATCGACGACCGGGTCGATGTTTCGCCGCTGTTCGAGACCGAAAGCGCGCTCGAGCATGGCGGCCGCTTTCTCGACGCCCTGTTCGCCGAGCCTGCCTACCGCGACTATGCGCGGCGGCGCGGGCGGGTCTGCATTCAGACCGGTTTTTCCGACGCAGGCCGGTTTGTCGGCCAGATCCCCGCCTCGCTGGCAATCGAGCGGCTGCAAGGGCGGCTCAGCGAAGCGATGGTCACCAATGGGCTGACCGACCTTGCCGCGCTGATCTTCAACACCCACGGCGAGAGCATGGGGCGCGGCGCCCATCCCTCAAGCTTTGCTGACCGGGTGGCCTGGCCAATGTCGCCATGGGCGCGCCGCCGCTTCGTGCGCGCCGGCATCAGGCTGGAGCCGGAGATCAGCTTTCAGGGCGGCGACGGCTACCTGTTCTTCGGCTCCGACGAACTTGCCCTGGCGACGCTCACCCGCTTTGCCGAAACGCCCCCCTGGCATGCCGATCCGGCCGCACCGACCGATCCGTTCTACCGGCGCACCGACATCAGTCTCGATTTCTACCGGGCAATCCG
>JBIPOX010000079.1:0-5970 GCA_044378785.1 Novosphingobium sp. | reverse complement strand
GGTCCGAACCTCAGGAAAGCGCGCCAGCCGATCACGACCGCAGCCAGCAACAGGCAAAGCGTCGCAGCCAGGAACGGCGGCGTAAAGGCAAGGGTGAGCAGGTTGCTGGCCCGGGCATGGCCATTGAGCGTCAGGTCGAAAATAACCGGCATTTGCCCGCTTTCGTCCATAGCCGAGACCAGCGCCATGGCGAGCCGGGCGTTCTGTTCGCGCGCCAGGCCGTAATTGTTGATCAGGTCAGGCTCGAACACGAGGACCAGCGGCCCGCCCGACTGGCCCTTGACCCCTTGCTCGGGCGGTTCGAGCGCGCGTGCCGCGAGGCCGGGATAAGAGCCGCCATCGCCAAGATAGGCGGCAAGGATAGAGCCGTCAGCTGCCTCGACCAACGGGACCAGCCGTTCGCCGCTGCCCGACAGCATCTTGTCGGGCACCGGCAAGGCCCCGCTGAAGCCTTGCGCTTGCCACAGATTGCCTTGCCGCATCGCGGCGACCGACACCCCAACCTCGTCGAGGAAGCCCGACCAGCGTGGCGTATCCGCCTCGCCCAGCACCACCCAGCCCTCCTTGGCACCTTGCGGGCGCAAGGCTGCGGGCAATGCCATTGCTTGCCATTTGGGTAGCACGATCATCGTCGGACCGGACCAGCGATGGTCCTGGTATATCCGCTCAAGCTCGCTGCCGTCGCTCCAGTGCTGTGGGGTCAGGACGAGAATGCCCGGCTGCTTGAGCGAGCCGGGGCTGCGCGCCAGCGAGACCTTGCGGCCTTGCGCCTCGATCAGGCGGGCAAATCCGGCATAGCCGTTGAGGCCTTTGCCGCCAGCATGGCCGCCGCCATCGTTGACGCTCCCGCCGACCAGGCCTGCGCCGACCATCCACAGCAGGGCGACAAACAGCGCCGCGCCGCCAGCGACCAGCAGCAGCGCCGAACGCATGGTGAAGGGATTGGCCCTGGCCTCGCTCATCGTTCGATCTCCGCCAGGGCGAAATCGGCATAGGCACCGCGCGCTGCGGTCCAGTCCGCTTCGTCGAGGCGGCGCAGCGCGAACAGGCTGCGCTCGACCCGTACCGCGATCACTGCGAAAGCGGCGCGAGCGCGCTCGGGCAGCCGGGAAAACTGGGCGATCTCGCGCGCTGTGCTGGCCGGAAGCAGCCAGTCAGGCCGCGCCTCGGCAATATCGGCGACGCTGCGGCGCAACAGCAGGTGGACGGCCTCCTCATAGCGGCCCTCGCGCGCCAATCGGTCGGCATCGGCGAGGAGCGCAGCGGCGGCTTCGCGGTCGGGCGTCCAATCTTCCTCGACCTGAGGCGGCTGGCGCAAGCGCCAGCGCTCGACAAGCGGTGCGATCAGGAACCAGGCCACGACCAGCGCCAGCAGCACGGCGAGCGCGATCAGGATGTCGAGCAGGAAGGGTCCCGACATTCCAAGCGCGCGGGCTATCGGCTCCACGATGTTCTGGGCAAACCATTCGCCTAGCCGTTGCAACCATCCCGGCGTTTCGGGCGGAGGCAATGGTTTGATCGGCGCGAACTGGAGGTCGCCCGCTTCCTTCAAAGCGCGCCAGGCCTCGCTGGCCGAGCGGTTCGTTGGCGCTGTCACCCGCGCGGTCGCGCCTGACGGTAGGAGCCGAGAATACGAACCTGATCGCAGTGGAACCCGAGCTCGGCCATCGCCCGGTCGAACGGCGCAACGCCCGGAGCCCCTTCGACATCGCAATAGAAGGTCGTTGCTGCGAAACTGGCACCCTTCTGATAGCTTTCCAGCTTGGTCATGTTGACGCCATTGGTGGCAAAGCCGCCGAGCGCCTTGTAAAGCGCTGCGGACTGGTTCTTCACCTCGAACACGAAGGTTGTCATCACCGGCTGGCCGTCGAGCGCTGCGGGATCAAGTGGCTCATGCGCCAGCACGACAAAGCGGGTAGTATTGTCGGCGGCATCCTCGACATTTTCGGCAAGGATCTTGAGGCCATAGAGATCGGCAGCGATCGCCGGAGCAATTGCGCCGATCGCCTTATCGCCCTGTTCGGCGACGAAGGCCGCCGCGCCTGCCGTATCGGCATAGGACAGCGGCATGATGCCGCGCTCGCGCAGGAAGCGGCGCGATTGGCCAAGCGCTTGCGGGTGGCTGTAGACCGCCGAGACCGGGCCATCGTCCAGCGCCATCAGGGCATGATGGATCGCCATGAAATGCTCGCCGACAATCGAAAGGCCGCTTTCAGGCAAGAGGAAATGGATGTCGGCGACGCGGCCGTGCTGCGAATTCTCGATCGGAATGATCGCGCGGGCGGCCTTGCCCTCGTGCACCGCGTCCAGCGCATCCTCGAAGCTGAAACAGGGCAAAGGCAAGCAATCGGGATCGAATTCGAGTGCGGCCCGGTGCGAGTTGGAGCCAGGCGCGCCTTGCAGGGCCAAGGCTCTGGCAGGATCGAGGGCAGCCTCGCCAGCCATTTTTTCGACAAGCCTGAGAGCGGGTTCGGGGAACGAGTGCATAATCGCCGCGATTAGGGCGCATCGTCGACGAGGGCAACCGCAATGGCTCTTGCGCTGTGCCGCGCGCCTTACTAGAGCGGCGCGCGAGGCCACATGGCCGTCAATACCCACGGGGCAGCTTCGAATGGACGATCGCTTCAACACCATCGCCGGCTGGGCGCTCGCCGCCGGTATCATTGGCCTTGGCCTGACCAGCATCAGCGCGCACTATTTCAAGGCCGACAAGGTGCATCCGCCGCACAAGGCGGGCTACGAGATCGAGGGCGTCGTGGCCGAAGCCGGTGCCGACAGCGGCCCGCCGCTCGCCACCCTGCTGGCGGCTGCCGACCTTGCCAAGGGCGAGGCTGCTTTCGCGAAGTGCATTTCGTGCCACACCATCGCGCCCGGCGGCGCCAATGGCATCGGCCCGAACCTGCACGCAGTTATGGGCGAGGCGATTGGCACCGGACGTGGCGGCTATGCTTTCACCGATGCGCTCAAGACGCACGGCGGCGCGTGGACCTGGGAAAACATGGATGCCTGGCTCAAGAGCCCCAAGGCGTTCGCTCCGGGCACCAAGATGAGCTTTGCCGGGCTAGGCAAGGCCGAAGAGCGCGCCAACCTGATGGCTTATCTCAATACCCAGGGCTCCAATATCCCGCTCCCTGCCGCGCCTGCCGCCGAAGCCGCGCCTGCCGAAGGTGCCGAGGCTGCGCCTGCTGCGGCCGACGCAGCGGCGGCTCCTGCCGGAGCCGAACCGGCTCCCGCCGCAGTGCCAGCGCCAGCCCAGTAGGCTTTGCAGTAGGATTTGCGGATAGCCGGATCGATCGAGGGCAGGGCGCAAGCCTTGCCCTTTTTCGCATTATTCGCTGGCGCCTTTGAACCCTTTGGCGATCACGTACCATTCCGACGAATCCTTACGGCTCGCGGGCGGTTTGGCGTGCTTGACCGAAGCGAAGTGCGCCTTAAGCAATCCAAGCAGCGCCGTGTCAGTGCCGCCTGCCAGCACCTTGGCGACAAAGCTTCCGCCCGGGGCCAGCGTTCGGATCGCAAAATCTGCCGCTGCCTCGACCAGGCCCATAGTGCGCAGGTGGTCGGTCTGCTTGTGGCCGACGGTGTTGGCGGCCATGTCCGAGAGCACCAGGTCGGGCGGACCGTCGAGCGCGGCGCGAATTGCCTCGGGCGCTGCGTCGGCAAGGAAGTCCATCTCGAACATCGTCACCCCCTCGATCGGCTCAGTCGGCAAGAGGTCGATGCCGACCACCCGCGCCTGCGGGCAACGCTCGCGCACGACCTGACTCCAGCCGCCGGGCGCGATCCCGAGATCGACTGCGCGGGTCACGCCCTTGAGCAGCGCGAAGCGATCGTCGAGCTCGGCCAGCTTGTAGGCGGCGCGGCTGCGGTAGCCATCGGCCTTGGCTTTCTTGACATAGGGATCGTTGATCTGGCGGGCGAGCCAGCGGTTCGAGCTGGTGCTGCGCTTCTTCGCCGTGCGCACCCGCTCGCGCCCGCCCGGTCCGGCGCGGCTCATCGCGACTGCGCCAACAAGGCAGCGGCTGCCGGTTGCTGGCCCATCGTCGCGTGCGAAGCGATCAGGCTGCGCAGGATGCCCTCTCGGATGCCGCGATCGGCGACGCTGAGCCGGTCGGCAGGCCACAGGTCGAGGATTGCCTCGAGGATCGCGCAGCCTGCCACGACGAGGTCGGCCCGCTCGCGCCCGATGCAGGGCACCAGTCGGCGGTCCTCGATTGACAGCGAGGAAAGCCGGGCACTGATCGCGCGCATCGAATTGGCCGGCACGATCAGGCCATCGACCGCGCGCCGGTCATAGTGCGGCAATTCGAGATGCAGACTGGCGAGCGTTGTCACGGTGCCGCTCGTCCCGAGCAGGCGTAGCGGGCCGTCCGGGCTGGCTCTGCCATGCATTGGCCGGGTCTTGCTTTCAAACGGAGCGAAGCTGTCCGACACGATCCGGCGCATTTCGGCATAGCGGACATTGCGTTCGCTCTGGTTCGCGCTTTCGGGGCCGCAATGCTCGCTCAGCGAGACTACGCCCCAGGGCACGCTGAGCCAGTCGAGGATGCGCGGGACGCCGCCCGTACTCTCGATCAGCACCAGTTCGGTCGAGCCGCCGCCGATGTCGAAGATCATCGCCGGTCCGTGGCCTGGCTCAAGCAGCACGTGGCAGCCCAGCACTGCCAGCTGCGCTTCCTCGCGCGCGCTGATGATGTCGAGGACGATGCCGGTCTCCTCGCGCACCCGGGCGATGAATTCGGGTCCATTCTCGGCGCGGCGGCAAGCTTCGGTCGCGACCGAGCGGGCCAGGGTGACACGGCGGCGTCGCAGCTTGTCGGAGCAGACCTGCAATGCGGAGAGCGCGCGGTCCATCGCCTCCTGGCTGAGTCGGCCCGATTGCGACAGGCCCTCGCCAAGCCGGACCACGCGGCTGAAGGCGTCGATGATGGTGAAGGCCTCGTTCGTGGGTCGCGCGATCAGCAGGCGGCAGTTGTTGGTGCCAAGATCGAGCGCTGCAAAGGCGCTGTGCGGCGCGTGGTGTCGCTGGGGCTCAGCGGGCGTCTGGCGCACAACCTCGACAGGGGGGCTGACCCGGCTCTCCGCGCTTGGCGGATCGGCTGTACTGGCGCCGGCCTTGCGGAACCGGTTGCGCCGGTTCCGGCGTTTCGATCCGCGCTTGCCGGTAGGCTGCGCGTGAGTGGCCGACGGATCGCTATCCGCCATTGCGACTGTAACTCTTGTTCTGCTTCTCGCCCAAAGGAGCGAGCACCTGGCGACAATGCTAGCGGCGCTATGCCAAGTCGGCAAGGGCAGCGGGTTGACGCGGATTGCCCGGGCTTATACAGCGACCCGCCTTACTGGCATTGCCCTGTCGTCTAATGGTAAGACTACGGACTCTGACTCCGTCAATCGAGGTTCGAATCCTCGCGGGGCATCCACCTCATCCTGACCATCCAGAGCCACGCGAATGTCGTGCGCATGGTCGGCGCATGCATGCCTGACGAGTGTCGCGGTAACGTCATTTACAGGACATGAATGCGAACTTTTGAGAACACAAAAACGCCATCAAAACGCCTTCGATCTGACCCGCGATATTCAAATTCCTCCGTCACTTGTTGCGCCGCAACAACCGCAGATGAGGGACAAGAACATGCGCGTCGCGACAATCGGAAAAGTGATCTCTGGCACCACCAGCTTGCTGGCCCTGGCTCTGGCTACCCCGGCGCTGGCGCAAGCACCCGACGCAGAGGCAGGGGAAGACGATGCGATCATCGTTCTGGGCAAGGGCGAGACGCGGCAGGTCCAGGAAATTTCGGCCAGCGATATTGTCCTGCTGACGCCTGGCACCAGCCCGCTCAAGGCGATCGAGAAATTGCCTAGCGTCAATTTCCAGTCGGCTGATCCCTTCGGCAACTACGAATGGTCGGCGCGGGTGACGATCCGCAGCTTTAGCCAGAACCAGCTCGGCTTCAATTTCGACGGCATTCC
>JBIPOX010000191.1:0-4086 GCA_044378785.1 Novosphingobium sp. | reverse complement strand
TCCAGTCGACCTGCTGCTCGTTGGCAGTGATGACATTGGCCAGCGCCGAACAGCTCTGCGGCCCGCCGATCACGAACATGCCGGGGAAGCCAGCGATCATCAGCCCTAGATAGGAGGCCGGGCCATCGCTCCAGGCATCGCGCAGCAATAGCCCGTCGCGCCCCCTGATCTCCATGCGGGTGAGCGAGCCGGTCATCGCGTCGAACCCGGTTGCGCAAACGATCGTGTCGGCCTCGATATGACGGCCCGACTTGAGATTCACCCCGGTCTTGTCAAAGCTGGCGATCGGGTCGCTCTTCACATCGACCAGCTCGACATTGTCCTGGTTGAAGATCGAATAGTAATTGGTGTCGAGAATCACCCGCTTGGTGCCGAAGTATTGGCTGGAGATGAGCTTTTCGGCGGTAGCGGGATCCTTGACCGTCTCGCAGATTTTCGACGCGATGTATTCGCCCGCGATGGTGCTGGCCTCGATTGTCTTGAGCGTATCGGTGAAAGCGCGCTGGAACCCGTAGCCACCATAGGCCCAGGCATTGTCGAAGATCTGCTGGCGTTCCTCAGGGCTTACCTCGAAGATCGACTTGTTGCCTGGCACCAGCGGCGGATCGGAAGGCAGGCTCTGATAGAACGTCGCCCCGATCAGGGTCTGCCAGAATTGGCGCAGTTCGGGATAGCGGCGCTTGATCTCTTCCTGTTCGCCCTCGTGCAGCGGGCGGTTGCCTGCCGGGATGATGTGGTGGGCGGTACGTTGCAGCACGTAATGCCTGGCCGCGTCCTTGGAGATTTCCTGCGCGATCTGCACACCCGAAGAGCCAGTGCCGATCTGAACCACCCGCTTGCCGGCAAAGCTGACCTCGTGCTTGGGCCACATTCCGGTGTGGTAGAACTCGCCCTCGAAGCTATCGAGTCCGGGAAAATCGGGAATGTTGGGGGTGGATAGCGGCCCCGCCGCCATGACCAGCCAACGGCAGCGGTAAACCTCGCCGCCTTCGGTGGCCACCGTCCAGCTGTCATCGTCGTCGCTGTAAATCGCCGAGGCGACCCGGGTGTTGAAATCGATGTCGCGGGCCAGATCGAGCCGTTCGACCGCGAACTGGGTATAGGCGAGAATCTCCGACTGGGTGGCGAACCGCTCGGTCCAGGACCATTCCTGCTGAACCTCCTCTGAGATCGCCAAGGAGTATTGCAGGCTCTCGACGTCGCAGCGCGCACCGGGATAGCGGTTCCAGTACCACGTGCCGCCAGCTTGCGAACCGGCCTCGATCACGCGGACCTGGTAGCCCATCTTGTCACGAAAGCGATGCAACGCGGCGAGACCGGCAAATCCGGCGCCGATAACCAACACGTCGAGCCCGCGCACGCCCGCATCGTTTGTAACCATGTTCATTGCGGTTCCTCGTTCCCGTCCTGCAAATCTGCTTCTGACCAGTCTGGCCGTATCGCGCCATAACCCGTTGCACAAGCAGGCGCGATTGTCGCAGGACCGATCACGAGCAAAGCGCAATGGCTGGCTGTCTTCCTTGATCCGGCGCAAACCCCCGCGCGGTTTGGGCGGGGCAAACATCTACCCCTTTCGTTGCTGGAAAATCCCCACCGCATGTGCCAGAGCCGATCAAGCGCCCGATTCCCTCGGGAAAAGAAAAACCTGTCAGTTTGGAGATGGACGATGGCCGATCTGGTTCTTTACGAAGTGAGCGACCGCATTGCGACGATCACGCTCAACCGCCCGGAGCGCCGCAATGCGCAGAACCCGGAACTGCTCGATCTGCTTCACGAATGCTGGGAACGCGCCGCTGCCGATGATGAGGTGCGGGTCATTCTGCTGCGCGCCGAAGGCCCGCACTTTTCCGCCGGCCATGACATGTCAGGGGTGAAGGACAAGTCGCTCAGCTCGATCAGCGACACTGTCTCGGAAACCGGCACCCTGGCGCTCTATCGCTGGGAATCGAAGCGCTACCTCGGCTACTCGCGGCGCTGGCGCGAGATTCCCAAGCCGTCGATCGCCGCCGTGCAAGGCGCCTGCATCGCTGGTGCCTTGCTGTTGGTATGGCCCTGCGACCTGATTATCGCGGCCGAAAACGCCCGCTTCTCCGATCCGGTGGTGATGATGGGCATCGGCGGCGTCGAGTACCATGGCCACACCTGGGAGCTGGGCGCGCGCAAGGCCAAGGAAATGCTGTTCACCGCCAAGCCGATCCTTGCCGACGAGGCGGAGCGTCGCGGCATGGTCAACAAGGTCGTGCCGGTCGAGGAGCTTGACAAGGCAGCACGCGAGATGGCGCTGGAGATCGCACAGCACCACCCGCATGCGCTCGAAATGGCCAAGCGAGTCGTCAACCAGACGCTCGACATCCAGGGCCAGTACGCTGCAATCCAGTCGTGCTTCGACATCCACCACCTCGGCCATAACTCGGCCTATGCCCAGACCGGCAGCTTCGTGCTGGTCGATCACACCGCGGTGAAGGCCGCGGGCAAGGTCTGAGCCTGAAACGCCGGGAGAGGATGCAAGCATGAGCGACAACAACGACCTGCTGGTGAGCAACGAGGGCGGGGTGATGCAGGTCACCCTCAACCGGCCAGACCGGCTCAACACCCTGACCTGGACGATGGTCGAGGAACTGGAAGACCTGGTCAGCGCAGCCAACCGCGATCCGGGCGTCAAGGTTTTCGTGCTGGCAGGTGCCGGGCGCGGCTTTTGCGCCGGTCACGACCTGTCAGCGATGGGCGACGGCGACGATCCGCTCATCGCCAAGTGGAAAGACAATCCGATCTGGATGGAGCCCGAACAGGTTGGCGCACGCATGCTCGAGGACAGCCAGATCTTCATCAGCCTGTTCCGCATGAACAAACCGACAATCGCGGCGATGCGCGGTCCTGCAGCAGGCAGCGGGCTGGCGCTGGCCACTGCTTGCGACCTGCGGATCGTTTCGGAAACCGCCTTCTTCAAGACCTCCTATGCCACTGCCGGACGGTGCGGCGAGCCAGGATCGAGCTTCCTGCTGCAACGGCTGGTTGGCCCGGCCAAGGCGCGCGAATTCATGCTGCTCGACGAAAAGATCGATGCCGCGACCGCGCTTGCCTTTGGGCTTGCCAACAAGGTCGTGGCCGACGAGGCGCTCGACGAGGAGGTCGCCAGGATCGCTGCCAAGATCGCCAGTGGTCCGGGCATGTCCTATGCCGGGATCAAGCGCAATCTCAATGCGGCCGAACGGCTGTCTTTCGAGGATTGCGTCTCGACCGAGGCGGCGCAGAACGCGCGCGCCAGCTTGTCGCACGATGGCAAGGAAGCCGGGCTCGCCTTCATGGAAAAGCGCAAGCCCGCTTTCCGGGGCTACTGACGAGAGGAGACCCCGGCAATGGGTGAACGCAAACTCAAGGCCGGGGTGCGCGAGCATCTGGAAGGCTATTCCGGAGCAGCCGCGCGGCTTGATATCGACGCTTACCTGTCCTTTTTCACCGACGATGCGGTGATGCACGGCATTCTCGAAATGTTCGGGCAAACCGGGCCACTGGTCGGCAAGGAAGCGCTGCGTGGCTTTTTCGGCGCGGCCTTCGACGGGCTCGACTGGCTGATCCAGCTCAACTCGATAACCGCGATCGATATCGGCAAGGACGGCAAGAGCGCCACCACCACGCTGGGCGTGCAGGAGCGCGCAAGCGGGGTCAATGGCGAGATCATCATGGTCGGCCGCTACGACGACAAGCTGGTGCTGACCGATCAAGGCTGGAAATTCGAGGAGCGCCGTCTCACTGTCTACAAGTTCGCCCCCGTTACCGATCCGGCAGCCGCCTGATATGCGGCCAGGCTGTCCAAGGCCGATGAGCGAAAGCTGCCTGCCTTGTCGCGCCTGAGGAAATCTTCTGCAAACGGGGCCGCTCCTGTCGCGGCGGGCAAGCGCGCCCAGCCGCGCCTCAAGATCGCCGAGCGGGTCGCCGCCGAGCTGCGGCGCGAAATCGTTACCGGCAAGCTGCGCCCCGGCGACAAGCTGCACAATGAGCGCGAGCTGCAGGACCAGTTCGATATCTCGCGCCCGGCCCTGCGCGAGGCGCTGCGCCTGCTCGAGGGCGAATCGCTGATCATGGTGA
>JBIPOX010000077.1:0-6084 GCA_044378785.1 Novosphingobium sp. | reverse complement strand
GCAGCACTCCGGAGGCAAGCGGATCGAGGGTGCCGCCGTGGCCGACCTTGACCCTGGCATGGCCACCCTCGCGCAGGTTGCGCTTGACTGCGCCGACTGCCTGGGTGCTGCCAAGCCCCAATGGCTTGTCGAGAATGATCCAGCCGTGCGGCACCCCGGCGATCAGCCTCCCGCAAGAGCGCGGGCAATGCCCAGCAGCCAGTCGCGCGTCCATTCGACTGGCGGGACGACCAGCTTTTCGACAATGCCGAGCTCCGGAAAGGCCCACGGCAGAATCAGCAACAGCACAAACAACAGCGGCAAGCCGAACGGCCGCAGCTTGCGGTAAGCGCGCGCCGCCCCATCGGGCAGCAGGCCTTCGACAATGTGCGAGCCGTCGAACGGCGGCAACGGGATGAGGTTGAACAGCGCCAGGAACACATTGATCGAGATGAACAGGAACAACACCCCGCCCAGGATCGACAGCGGCTGTCCGACCTGCGCCTCCTCGGGCAGCAGCACGCCGACCAGCAAGGCACCAAGCAGCGCGAGCAGGAGATTGGTTCCCGGTCCGGCTGCGGCCACCGCCATCATCCCGAACCGCGGATTGTTGAGCCGCCGAGCGTTGACTGGCACCGGCTTGGCCCAACCGAACACCGGCGCACCGGTCAGCGCGAGAATCCCGGGCAGGATCACCGTGCCGATCGGATCGACATGGCGCAGCGGATTAAGGCTGAGCCGCTTCAATTCCTTGGCGGTCGGATCGCCGAGCAGGTTGGCGACCCAGCCGTGGGCGACCTCGTGAAAGACGATCGCCACGATCAGGCAGGGGACCAGGATGATGGCGATAAGCAGGGTTTCGTTCATACCTGCGGTGTCTGCGCTCAGGCCCGGCTTTCCGCAAGCAGGACTTCGGCGAGGGCATGGGGTCGGGTGTTCTGCACCTGATGCGCCGCGTCGATCTGCACCATGCGATCGCAATGGAACCGCTGTGCGAAAAGCCGCTGCCAGTGCGGGGACAGCACCTGATCCTGCAAGCACACCACATAGGTGCAGGGCACCGTGCCGAGATGGTCATAGCTCCATTGCGCATGGCCATAGGCGATCGGCGGCCAGGCGTCCTTTTCGAGCTTGTCGAGGAAGGCCTCCTGCTCGGCGGGCGCCATGTCGTTTACGAACATGACGCGAAAGCGCTCACGCGGCGGGCAATCGGGGTCGAGAAACACCTTGGCCAACGGCCCTTGCGGGTCCTGCTCGATCTGCAGACCCATCATGTCGCCAATCGTGTGACCGGGCGACTGGGCAATGCACGAGACATAGACGTGGCGCGCAAACTTGCCGGGCATGGCCAGCTCGAGCTTGGGCATGATCTGTCCTGCCTGCGAATGGCCGACGAGCAGCGGGCGCTCCAGCCAGGCACTGGCGATCTCGCTAGCGAGTTCGGCAACAATGTCGTCAAAGGCCATCGCTGCAGTGTCACGGCCCCGCTTGGCACCGCAACCCGGCACGTCAAGCGCCAGACAGCGCGCCGCTCCGCCCGATTGCTGCGCGATGGCAGCGATGGTCTCATCCCAGATCCAGCCGCCTTGCCCGCCGCCATGGACAAATACGAAATCAGTCATTGCGGGAACCCTCCCCTGCGTCATGCTGAACTCGTTTCAGCAACCATTTCCAATGATCCGGACCAATTTCCCGGATGGACCCTGAAACAAGTCCAGGGTGACGAACAGAACTCACTTCTGGTCGCGTTCATCTTCGAGATCGCGCGACACGCGCGGATCGGAAAGCAACCTGTCGATCCTGTCGGCCTCGTCAAAAGATTCGTCGCCGCGAAAGGCGAGTTTCGGCGCGAACTTGAGGCCGAGCCGCTGGGCCACCTCGCGCTGGAAGAAAGCGGTGTTCTGGCGCAGCGCCGTTACCACCGCATCCTCGTGCGCGCCGAGCAGGGGTTTCACGTAGACCGTGGCGCGGCGCAGGTCAGGCGTCATGCGCACTTCGGTAACGCTGACCGAATGGGCCGACAGCGTGTCGTCGTGGACCTCCTGGCGAGCAAGCAGCTCGGACAGGACGTGGCGCACCCGCTCGCCTACCTTGAGGACGCGGACCGATTGCTGCTCGGGGGTGAATTGCTGGCGGGGCATCAGCCGCGATCCGGGACCAAAGTGGTTCTGGCGGTCGACCTTGCGGTCCCCGGATCGTGGCCGAGCAGCTTTGCGTCGATCAGTTCATAGTGGTTGTCGGTTAAGCCCATGGCGGTTCAATTGCGGGCGCTCACAATGAGCGTTCGCGTTCCTCCACCTCGAACACCTCGAGGCTGTCGCCTGGCTTGATGTCGTTGGTATCGGCCAGCACGACGCCGCATTCGAGCCCGGTGCGCACCTCGTCGACATCGTCCTTGAAGCGCCGCAGCGAGGCGATGATCGTGGCCGAGACGATGACATCGTTGCGGGTGAGACGCGCGAACAGGCCCTTGCGGATCGTGCCCTCGGCAACCAATAGACCCGCCGCCTTGTCCTTCTTGCCTGCCGGGAACACCTGCTTGACCTCGGCGCGACCGACAACGTTCTCGACCTTTTCGGGGCCCCAGATGCCCAGCATCTCCTTGGTGATGTCCTCGGTCAGCTCGTAGATGACGTCGTAATACATCATCCGCGTCTTGTTCTGCTCGATCTGCTCGCGCGCCTTGGCATTGGGGCGCACCCCGAAGCCGATGATCGGCGCATGGCTCGCCGAGGCCAGCGTCACGTCGGTCTCGGTGATCGCACCGACGCCCGAATGCAGGATGCGTACCTTGATCTCGTCGTTGGACAGGCCGTGAAGAGCATTGTTGATCGCCTCGACCGAGCCCTGGACGTCGGCCTTGACCAGCACCGGGAATTCGATGACGTTCTGCTTGTCGGCCAGCGCCGAGAACATCGTGTCGAGGCTGCCCGGAGCGGTCGTCGTGCGCTTTTCGGTGGCCTTCTCCTGACGGTACTGGGCAACCTCGCGAGCGCGCGCCTCGTTCTCGACCACGGTGAGCTGGTCGCCGGCCATCGGCACGCCGCCTAGCCCGAGCACCTCGACCGGCATCGATGGGCCAGCCTCGTTGATCTGCTTGCCCTTGTCATCGAGCAGCGCGCGCACCCGTCCGCTCTGGGTGCCGACCACGAAGATGTCGCCGCGCTTGAGGGTGCCGCGATTGACCAGAACCGTGGCAAGCGGACCCTTGCCCTTGTCCAGCTTGGCCTCGATCACGGTTGCCTCGGCGTCACGATCCGGATTGGCGCTGAGTTCGAGCAGGTCGGCCTGAAGCATGATCTTTTCAATCAGCTCGTCAATGCCCTTGCCGGTCTTGGCCGAAACCTCGACGTCCTGGACATCGCCCGACATCGCCTCGACCACGACCTCGTGTTCGAGCAGGCGCTCACGCACGCGCTTGGGGTTGGCGTCTTCCTTGTCGGACTTGTTGCTCGCGACGATCATCGGCACGCCGGCCGCCTTAGTGTGATTGATCGCCTCGATCGTCTGCGGCATGATCCCGTCGTCGGCAGCGACCACCAGCACGACAATATCGGTCACATTCGCGCCGCGCGCGCGCATTTCGGTGAATGCGGCGTGTCCCGGTGTATCGAGGAAGGTGATCCGGTGCTTGTTCTTGGTGGTGATCTGGTAGGCGCCGATGTGCTGGGTGATGCCGCCCGCCTCGCCCTTGACCACGTCAGTGCCGCGAAGGGCGTCGAGCAGGCTGGTCTTGCCGTGGTCGACGTGGCCCATGATCGTCACCACGGGCGGACGGGAAACCAGCGTCGCGTCGGCATCGACATCCTCACTGGTGTTGATATCGACATCGCTGGCTGACACGCGGGTCAGGTTGTGGCCGAATTCCTCGACCAGCAGCTCGGCAGTGTCAGCATCGATGGTCTGGTTGACGGTGACCATCATTCCCATGTTGAACAGCGCCTTGACCAGGTCCGCGCCCTTTTCGGCCATGCGGTTGGCAAGCTCCTGAACTGTGATCGCCTCGGGCACGACGACGTCGCGCACCTGCTTTTCGCGCGGCGCGGATTGCCCGGCGAAATGGGCGCGGCGCTCCTTCTCGCGTGCGCGCTTGAGCGCGGCGAGGCTGCGCGCACGCGCGCCCTCGTCATCGTTAAGTGCGCGCGCCACGGTGAGTTTGCCCGACTGGCGTCGGTCGTTGCGGTCGGCGCCGCCGCCACGCGCCGGGCGCTCGGGCTTCTTGGCCGGGCTGGCATCGGGCCGCCGGGCGACAGCCGGTTCGGACCGCTTTGCCTCGGGACGAGCGACCGGCGTAAAGCGACGCGGCGCTGGAGCGTGGCTCTCGTCCTGCGCTGCAACCTCGTCGCTGCTGATTTCGGCAGCATCATCAGAGCCTTGCGGCGCGGCGAGAGCTGCTTCGCCAGGGGCCTCGACCGGCTCGGCAGGCGCATCGCCCGGCTCTGCCGCCTTGCGGTTTTCGGCGGCGCGGAGCCGTTCAGCCTCGGCCGCGCGCTGCCTTTCCTCGGCCTCGCGGCGGCTGGATTCTTCGAGGGAGGTAAGCCGGGCTTCCTCGGCCTCGCGCTGCATGCGCGCGACCCGCTCTTGCGGCGTTTCGGCTGCGGGTGCTGACCTTGCCGGTGGTGGCGGCGCAGCAACAGGGGCGGGAGCAGCGGGCTCCGGCGCAGCGAGCGCGCTAGGCACCGCCTCACCGCCGTCGGCTCCACCCGGTTTGAGCAGCTTGCGCCGCTTGACTTCGACCACGACCTTGTTGGTGCGGCCATGGCTGAAGGTCTGCTTGACCTCGCCAGCCTCGACCGACTTCTTCAGCCCCAGCGGCTTGCGGCCAAGTGTCGGTTTGTTGTCGGTCTCGCTCATAACTTCGGTGTGCCCTTCGGTCTCAATTCATGCGCGCCGGCGCAAGGCCGGGCAGTGCTGTCGATGCGAGCGGTGCAGCGCTGTCTGCTGCCCGCTTGCGTAAATCGGTATCGGCCAGCTGCACCGGCCCCTGGAAATGCTCAAGCCGCGCCAGCAGCGCGGCAACGCGATCGGCGGACGCCCGGTCGGTCAGCGCCATGTGAACGACGTTATCGCGGCCCAATGCCACAGACAGTGTCGCGCGGTCCAGCGACAAGCGCAGCCCGCAAAGGCCGCTGCCTTCCGCGTCGCGCCCCACGCGCCAGGCCTGGTCGAGCTTGCGGCAGCCGTCCTCGCCAGCATCGCTGGCATGGGCGAGCCAGCGCACCCGGCCGGCGCGGGCCTGCTCTGCGATCCGGTCCGAGCCGATAAGCAGGTTGCCTGCCCGCATCTCCAGCCCCAGCCGTTCGACCACGGCGCGCAGCAAGCCTGCCTCGATCCTGGCGGCAAGATCTTCGGGCACAAGCAGCGGTGTGCCCGCCAGCCCCTTGCCGAAGGTGCGCGCCAGCGCGCCCTTCAGCTTGCCATTGCTCAGCGCCTTTTCCAGTTCGGCGCGCGAAACGCCGATCCAGGCGCCGCGTCCCGGCGCGCGGGCGAGAATGTCGGGCAGCACCTCGCCCTCGGGCGACACGGCAAGCCGCACCAGCGCGCTGCGCGGCGCGATATCGCCGGAAAGGATGCATTTCCTTTCCGGCCCGGCATCGCGGTCAGCCTCGCTCAGGCGCTCATTGGGAAGTGTCCGCACCGGCGGCCTCCCCGTTGTCGCCCGCGCTGTCCTCGTCCTCGAACCAGTGCGCGCGTGCTGCCATGATGATTTCGTTGCCCTGCTCTTCGCTCAGGCCATATTCGCCCAGCACGCCGCCCTTGTCCTCCTCGCGGGCCATGCGGCGCGGCGGCGCAGAGCCTTCGCGGCGGCGCGGTTCAGCGCGCTTGCGGGCGATCAGCTCGTCGGTGGCGAGGTCGGCAAGATCGTCGAGCGTCTTGATCCCGGCCTTGCCGAGCGTGACCAGCATCGCCTCGCTCAGATGCGGCAGTTCGGCCAGATCGTCCTCGACGCCCAGCCCGCGCCGCTCCTCGCGATAGGCAGCCTCGCGCCGCTCAAGCGCTTCGCCTGCGCGGCTTTGCAACTCTTCGGCAAGTTCGTCGTCGAAACCCTCGATCCCGGCGAGTTCCTCGATCCCGATGTAGGCGACTTCCTCAAGCTCGGTGAAG
>JBIPOX010000076.1:0-6097 GCA_044378785.1 Novosphingobium sp. | reverse complement strand
AAATCGTGGACCTGAGCGCGGCGCTTGCGCATGTAGTCCCAATGGCTCTCGGCCGGGCCAAGATGCGCGAACTGGAGCTTGAAGCCCGAATCGAGCAGCTCCTTGACCCCCGCGCCGAAGCTTCCGGGCGGACAGTCACGCACGTCATCGATGGTGACATTGCGCACATAGCGCTCGTTCAGCCATGCCGCGAGATCGGGATGACGCGCAGCGTCGGCCTCAAACAGGCGCTCGACCTGTGCCTTGTCCATCACGGCGTCGAAGGCATCGTAGAATTGCGGGATCAGCGAAGTGGTTATCACGTCCGGCCCGGAGCGGCGCAGCCCCTCGTTGCAGTAGAGATCGCGGATCAGCGGGCTGTTGAGATAGTGCGAGGTTGAGCGCAGCACGCTGCAATCGGTCTGGAAACTGCGCCCGCCGCTCATGTAATCGACATCTTCGTCGCGGGTGTTTCCCGGTGCGGTCTGCGTCGCCATCATGCTCTCCTGTCCCTGTTTTGCCGCAGCATATCAGTCGCGGGAGTGCGAAGGAAGCAAGGCTTACCCGTTCGGATCAGGCCCCAGCTGGACGATCATCTTGCCCTTGTTCCTGCCATCGAGCAGCCGCGCCAGCGCTTCGGGGGCCTGCTCGAAACCATCGACCACCTCGATCCGGTACTTCATCCGGCCTGCATCGATCAGCGCGCGCATTTCCGCGCGGAACCGCTCAAACTGATCGTCGTAGTGATCATAGACGACAAAGCCCTCGATCCGCAGCCGCTTGCGCAGCACCGGGCGCAGCGAGGCAGCGAACGGCTGCTCGGGCGCGTTGTATTCGGACGCCATGCCACACACCACGATCCTGCCGAAATCGCGCATCCGCTCATAGGCAGCGAGCATCACCTCTCCGCCGACATTGTCGAAATAGACATCGATCCCGTCCGGGCAAAGCCGGTCGAGCCCTTCCCCGACAGCTTCGGCCATGCGGTCAATGCAGGCATCGAAGCCCAGTTCCTCGAACACGTAGGCGACCTTGTCGCCGCTGGCGACGCCGATCACCCGCGCGCCGTCCGCCTTGGCAAGCTGGCCCGCGATCATGCCGATCGCACCGCCAGCCGCAGAGACAAGCACGGTCTCGCCCGGTTTCGCCCTGCCAATGTTGCGCATCCCGCACCAGGCAACAAAGCCGTGCTGGCCGAGCAGGCCCAGTTGCTCGCTCAGCTTGGCGTCGGCAGGCAGTTTCTCGAGCGAATTGCCCGGCACCGCCTGCCAGGTCTGCCACCAGCAGCCCCCCTGGACGAGATCGCCCTGCGCGAAGAGCGGATGGCGCGATGCCACCACCTGACCGACCAGCCCGCCGGTATAGCCGCGCGCGGGCGGCGGCAGCCCGGCAATCATCAGCTCGCCCACCGCCTGGGTGCCGCCCAGCGGCCCCGGCACGCCCTCGGCCGCAGGCAATTTGCGCCGCATCGAGGGATCGAGCGACATGTAGACCGCGCGAAACAGCACCTCGCCCTCGCCTGGCTCAGGCATCGGCTCCTCAACCAGCACGAAGTCATCGCGCTGCGGCAGGCCTTGCGGCGCGCGGGCGATGCGCATGGCAAGATTTATCCGGTCCACCGCCTTACCCCTCCCTGACAAACAGGCTCGCCAGTTCGACATGGCTCGACCATCGAAACTGGCCGACCGGGCGCAGCTCCTCAAGCCGGTATCCGCCCTCGACGAGGGTGGCCGCGTCGCGCGCCCAGCTTGATGGATTGCAGCTGATATAGACCAGGCGCGCTACCTTCGAGGCCGCGATCTGGCGCACCTGCTCCCTTGCCCCGGCGCGCGGCGGATCGAGCAGGACACCGCCGAACCGGTCAAGCTCTTCGGCTCGCAGCGGATTGCGGAACAGGTCGCGATGCAGCGCGTGGACCGGCATTTGCGCCCTGCCCGCAGCCTCCTTGCAGGCCAGATGCGCACGCTGATCGGCTTCGGCGGCAAGCACCTTGCTCCCTTGCCCGGCGAGCGCGAAGGCGAAAGTACCAAGCCCGGCAAACAGGTCTGCAACTGCACCAGTTCCGGCCAGCCACTCGCACGCCGCGGAGACCAGCGCAGCCTCGCCATCCTGCGTGGCCTGAAGAAAAGCGCCAGGGGGCAAGGAGACCGGCACCCCGCCCAGCGTCACCGTGACCGGCTCAGGCTCCCACATCGCTTCCGGGCCATAGCCCTGATCGACGGTCAACCGCGCCAGCGCGCTGTCCTTGGCAAAGTCGAGCAGCGCCTCGGTCGCGGCGAGCCCTTCGACCGCAAGGCCCTTGATGCCGAGGTCCACGCCCTGATCGGCGAGGGCCAGTTCCACATCGATCGCAAGCCGCTTGCCGGGTTGACGCGCCAGCATGGCGCGCAGCGGCGCGACCAGCGCCGCCAGTTCCGGCCGCAGCACGTGGCACTGCGCCATGTCGACGATCCGGTGCGAGCCGGCTTCGCGAAAACCGATGACCACACGATTGCCGATGCGTTGCGCATGGAGAGTGGCGCGGCGGCGGCTTTGTGGCGGCGAAAGGTGTGGCGGCGCGACCCGGTGCGCTTCCAGCCCTTGTCCTGTCGCGGCATTGACTACCCGCTGGGCAACGAAATCTGCCAATGAGGCCTCGTCGCAGTGCTGCAACTGGCAGCCGCCGCAAGCTCCGAAGTGACCGCATGGCGGCGCAACCCGGTGCGGTCCTGCCTCAAGGGTACCGTCGGCGCGCAGAATGTCGCCCGGCGCGGCTCCGGCGACATGCCTGCCATCGGCGGTAACGCCATCGCCCTTGGCAGCGATGCGGATGATCGTTGTGGTGTCGGTCACAGACAGGCAGCGAGCGCATCCGGGATCCGCGCAGCCAGCTGCGCCGCGCCGAACGGCCCGCGCGACAAGCGCGCCGCCTCGCCATGCAGCCAGACCCCCTCGCACGCCGCCTCGAAGGCCGGAACCCCGCTGGCGAGACGGCTGGCGATAGCCCCGGCCAGCACGTCGCCGGTGCCTGCAATCGAGAGCCAGCTCGAAGCGCGCGGTGCGCAGGCGAGCTGCCCGTCCGGCGATGCAACCACGGTGTCAGGCCCCTTGGCGACAATCACCATGCCGCTGGCCCGCGCAAGCGCGGTAGCGCGCTCGGTCTTGGTCCCGGCCCCGTCGCAATCGAAGGTGCGTTCGAGCCGCGCCAGTTCGCCCTCGTGCGGGGTGGCAATGGTCGCAGCCTGCCGTTCGGCAAGGTGGCGCACGCCGAGCAGCACCAGCGCATCGGCATCGAGCACGACCGGCACCGGATCAGCCAGCGCAATCGTCAACCGTTCGCGCGCCCTCGCATCACGGCCAAGCCCCGGCCCGCACAGCACCGCGCTGTTGCGGTCATCGGTGAGCACCTCGGTGAGGCTGCCAGTCTCGACCACAAGATCGAACGGCGCATTGGGTGGGCGCTGATCGGCGAACAGCTTGACATAGCCTGCGCCCGCGCCTTGCGCAGCCTCGCAAGCGAGCAGCGCCGCGCCAGGCATTGCCCCGCACACGGCCGCGAGCATGCCGCGCCGGTATTTGTGGCTATCGGCGGCAGGCACCCCGATCAGCGGCTTGCCGATCATGTGCGCCGCGCCGGGCACTTGCGCCACGCCAATCCCGACCAACCGCAAGTCACCCAGCCGCGCCGCGGACGGCATCAGCACATGGGCGAATTTCCAAGCTCCCAACGCAATCGTCAGGTCATAATGCGGCAGGTCGGCATTGAGCAGCATGCCGCTGTCGCTTTGCACGCCGCTGGGCAGGTCGACCGCAACGCAGTGCCGATGCTGCCCGGCAAGGCGCTTGAGCAGGGCAATATCGGGATCGGTGAGCGGGCGGGTGAGACCGCTGCCAAACAGGCAATCGACCAGCACGTCGCCGCGTGGATCGGCATCGGAGCCAAGCACTTCGCCGCCAAACAGGGCGCGGGCATTGCGCGCCGCATCGGTCTTCGGCTCGCTCGTCGCGACAATGACAGCCTGCCCGCCGCGCTCGCGGATCGCCTCGGCAATCACGTAGCCATCGCCGCCATTGTTGCCGGGGCCACACAGCACGGTGACGGGCCCCTCGCCCGCCATGCGCCAGACCCAGTCCGCCGCTCCGCGCCCGGCCACCTGCATCAGCGCATCGACGCTGATTCCGGCATCGATCAGCGCCTGTTCGGCGCTGCGCATCTGCTCGACGGTGAGGATCGGGTCAGCGGGCATCGCCGGGTTCTAGCATGGTCAGCGGCACGCGATAGCGATCATTGCCGAGGGTAATCTCAAACATGCTCTCGTTCTTGATGATCTTGGCCTCGCCCGCGCCATCGGCCAGCGCCAGGCCATGACCGTCTTTCGCCACTTCGAAGCGGTGGAAAGCGCCATCTTCATGCCGGATGATCACCTCGTTCGCTGCATTGCCCGCACCGCGCTCGGCAGTGCATTGCTCGACAAACGCACTGCCTTTGCCGATGGCGCAGGCGATCGCTTCTGGCACCGGCTGATCGCCCGTCCCCGGGTACTGGGTGCAGGCGGACAGGGTGATCGGAGACAGTGCGAGCCAAACACCTCGCAGATAACTTTGGAGTCCGCCAAAGCCGTCATGCTGAACTCGTTTCAGCATCCATCGACCCTGAAACTGGTTCAGGGTGACGCGAATTGGCCTTGGCAAACTGCGTGCCCGCACATGCTCAGTTCCGCTTCAACTGGGTCAGGTCGCGCACCGCGCCGCGCGCGGCGCTGGTGGTCATCGCCGCATAGGCTTCAAGCGCGACCGACAGCTTGCGCGGACGCGGATGCTCGGGCGCCCAGGCCTTGTCGCCTCTGGCTTCCATTGCAGCGCGCCGGGCGGCGAATTCCTCGTCGCTGATCATCAGGTCGATGGTGCGGTTGGGGATGTCGATGGCGATCGTATCGCCATTTTGGACGAGCCCGATCTCGCCGCCCTCGGCCGCCTCGGGCGAGACGTGCCCGATCGACAGCCCCGAAGTGCCGCCGGAGAACCGCCCGTCGGTCAGGAGTGCGCAGGCTTTGCCAAGGCCCTTCGATTTCAGGTAGCTGGTCGGATAGAGCATTTCCTGCATGCCCGGCCCGCCCCTCGGCCCTTCGTAGCGGATGACGACAACGTCGCCCTCGACCACTTCGCCGCCAAGAATGCCTGCAACCGAGGCGTCCTGGCTCTCATAGACGCGGGCCTTGCCTGTGAACTTGAGGATGCTTTCGTCGACCCCGGCGGTCTTCACGATGCAGCCATCGCGCGCGATATTGCCATAGAGCACGGCCAAGCCCCCATCCTGGCTGAAGGCATTGGCGGCATTGCGGATTACCCCGTTCTCGCGATCGAGATCGATCTCGTCCCAGCGGCGGTCCTGGCTGAAGGCGACCTGGGTCGGCACGCCGCCCGGCGCGGCCTTGTAGAAATGGTGAACCGCCGGATTGTCGGTCAGGGTCACGTCCCAATCGGCCAGGGCATCGCCCATGGTCGGACTGTGGACGGTCGGAAGCGCGGTGTGGAGCAGACCGGCACGGTCGAGCTCGCCAAGGATCGCCATGATCCCGCCGGCGCGATGCACGTCCTCCATGTGAACGTCGGCTTTTGCCGGAGCGACCTTGGAGAGGCACGGCACCTTGCGGCTCATCCGGTCAATATCGGCCATGGTGAAGTCGACTTCTGCCTCGTGCGCGGCGGCAAGCAGGTGCAGCACGGTATTGGTCGAACCGCCCATCGCGATGTCGAGGCTGATCGCATTCTCGAAGGCTTCGAAGCTGGCAATCGAGCGCGGTAGCACGCTCTCGTCGTCCTCCTCGTAATAGCGCTTGGCAAGCGTGACCACTAGCCGACCGGCCCGCTCGAACAGGCCCTTGCGGTCGGCATGGGTGGCGAGCTGCGAGCCGTTGCCCGGCAGCGACAGGCCCAGCGCCTCGGTCAGGCAATTCATCGAATTGGCAGTAAACATGCCCGAGCACGACCCGCAGGTCGGGCAAGCGGAGCGCTCAATCTCCTCGACTTCCTCGTCGGTCAGGGTGTCATCGGTCCCCGCGACGATCGCATCGACGAGATCGAGCGCGACTTCCTTGCCCTTGAGGATGACCTTGCCCGCTTCCATCGGGCCGCCCGA
>JBIPOX010000001.1:0-20278 GCA_044378785.1 Novosphingobium sp. | reverse complement strand
TACGGCGACAACTTCATCTTCGACGGCATCGGCATCAACCCGGCCGCGTCAGGCTCGAATACCAGCAGCGATTTGCTCAAGGTCTTCCTCAATCGTGGCCAGCGGATGGATCTTTCGGGCAAGCAGATGTCGCGCGCGCCCGATTTTACCGCCTATGCCGGTTTCGATTACCTCGTCCCGATGGGCGATGGCGGGGTGCGGTTCGCGGCCAACGTGAAATACACCGACAGTTACGTCGTCTCGAACCCGTCGGTCTACGGCGGCTGGACCGCCACCGCAGCCAACGCCGGACAGGTCTTGCCGAACACCACCGTTCTCGCGGGCACCGGCTACGAAAGCCGGGCCAGCGAGCAGCGCTTTCTTCAGTCGGGATATACGCTCGTCAACGGCTCGATCACCTACACCGATCCCTCGGACACCTACTATGTGCGCCTTTGGGGCAACAACCTGACCGACAAGCGCTACAAGCTGCACTACAACGGCACTGCAAATGCCGGTTCCTATGCCGTCATGGCCGAACCGCGCACTTTCGGCATTTCGGTTGGCTTCAAGTTCCGCGACGATGGCGAGGAGGCTCTGCCGCCGCCGCCACCTCCCCCGCCGCCTCCACCTCCGCCGCCGCCGCCGGCACCTGCGACGATGACTTGCCCTGATGGGACAGTCGTAGCGGTTACCGATGCGTGCCCGATGCCGCCTCCGCCACCGCCGCCCGAACCCGAGCGCGGCTGAGGCCGGGGTCAATTACTGGAAATGCGAGGGGGCCGGAGCAATCCGGCCCCTTTAGTCTGGGCCTCAGTCGGGCTGGAACTTCATCGCATCGCCATTGATGCAATAGCGCTTGCCGGTCGGCATCGGGCCATCGTCGAACACGTGGCCAAGATGACCGCCGCACTGCGCACAGTGCACTTCGGTGCGCACCATGCCCAGGCTCACATCGCGCGAAGTCCCGATCGCGCGCCGCAGCGGCTTGGTAAAGCTGGGCCAGCCGGTACCGCTGTCGAACTTGGTGCTTGAGGCAAACAGCGGGTTGTTGTCGGCCGCGCACACGAATGTGCCGCGCCGCTTCTCCCTGTCGAGCGGAGAGGTGAAAGGCGGCTCGGTTCCGTGGGCGCGCAAGACGAAATACTGCGCAGGGGTGAGCAGCTTGCGCCATTCGGCTTCGCTGCGCGCAATCGGAAAACTCTGCGCTTTCGCCCTGGCTTCGGCCTCGCTGCCCCCGCAAGCTCCGATCAGCGGTGCCAGAGCGGCGGTTGCGGCAAGACCGGCCAGCGCCTTGCGGCGGGACACAGTGACGGGAACGGCAGCAGGATTGCTCATCGCGACAAGATGCCGCGACCGGGCGAGTGCTGTCAACTTCCCGTTAGGCTGCGACAGGCTCGCGCCGGCGGGCGAACAGGCCCTTGCGCGCGGCCTTGACCTTGGCCGGACCCGATTTCATCACCCGGGTACGGAACAGGCGAGCGCCAGTGCGCACCAGCACGACGATCCACAAGGCCTGCCAGGCAATCGTCGCGCCATGCGTCCACAACAGCGGCTCTTGCGCGGCGCGCGCCATCATCGCGAAGGGCGAGCTGAACGGGAAAGCAATCGCGAACAGTTCGGCGGCGCTGCCTGGCTGGGTCATGGCGTAGCTAGCAAGGAAGAAGACCATCAGCTGCATCATCGTTACTGGCATCGACAGCGTCTGCACCTCGCGCACCGTAGTCGCGAGCGAACCGATCGCCAGGAATACCGAGCCGAGCAGCAGATAGGCAGAGGCGAAATAGAGCACGCCAAGTGCCAGGAACGTGGGCCAGCCGACCGCAGGCGGCGGCACGTCAGGCATCGCCGATCCAGCCGCGAAAAACAGTGCCGTACCGCACAGCCCCCAGACGACAATTCCGACCATCGAGACAGCTAGCATGGCGAACAATTTGCCGAAGAACACTGCGTCCATCGGGATTGCGGCGGCAAGGATCTCGATGATCTTGTTCGCCTTTTCCTCGACAAGGTTCGAAAGCACCATGCCTGCGAGCAGCATGGTGAGCAGGAAAAGCAGGGTCTGCGCGCCCTGCGCGGTCAGCAAGCGCGAGCCACGGTCAGGCGTTACGGTCTGGGCAATCGGAAACGTGCTGACTTGCGGCCAGGCCTCAGGCGTCCTGCCCAGGGCCTGTCCGGCGACGAGCGAAACCGGTCCACGCCAGGCCTCGACCCGATCGGCATTGCCAGTGAGCAAGGGCGCGGCTGGCGTCCCGCTCAGGATCGCGGCAAAGCCGGAATCCGGTTTGCCGAATGCATCCTGCGCATCGAAATGCGCGCCGGGCTCGAGCCGTTGGAGGACAACGAATGCGGGCATGCCACCGCCGACCCTTGGTGCCAGCTCTTCGCGCGCGGCAAGCATGGCGTCAACGTCCGCGCTGGCCATGGCCAACCCGATCTGTGGCCGCGCCGCAGTTTCCTGGACGCGCTGGCCGACACCGCCAGCCATCGCACCGACAATCACCGGGAACAGCGGGCCAAGCAAAAAGAAGAAGAAGGCGCGGCTGAACAGGATCGCGCTGAAATCGCGCCGGGCGATTACCATCGCAGCAGCGAACGTGGATAGGCGTCCTCGCCTGTCCTGAGCTTGTCGAAGGGTCATCGTGCTTGCTCCGCTTCGGCGTTTTCCTCAAGCGCGCGCGCTGCTGCCTCACCGGCAATCGCGACAAAAGCATCGTGCAGGCCTGCGCGCTCGATCGAAAGGGTGAGAATTCCCGCTTCGCTCTCGATTAGCGCGCGCAGCAGCGGCTCGACCCCGCTTTCGGGTAGGGAGAAATACCAGAACCGGCCCTCGCGCCGCGCGTCGTCAGGCAGCGCCTTGCGCCACGGTCCGTCGCTGGCACGGGTTTCGAGCCGCACTTGCGGGCGAATGCGATCACGCGCGATGTCGACCGAGCCTGCGAAAGGAACCCTGCCGCCGGCAATGATCGCCACTTCGTCGCACAGCCGTTCGGCATGGGCGATGACATGGGTGGAAAAAATCACCGTGGTGCCTTTTTCGGCAAGCGTGCGGATCATCCGCTCGAGCCTGCCCTGATTGATCGCGTCGAGGCCGGAGAACGGCTCGTCGAATACAACGAGGCGTGGCTCGTGGACTAGCGTGCCAAGAATCTGCACTTGCTGGGCCATGCCCTTGGACATCTGGCGGATCTGGCGCTCGGCGGCATAGCCAAGGCCATGCTCCTCAAGCAATTCACGCCCGCGCTTGCGCCCTTCCGCCAGCGGCAGGCCGCGTAGCGCGCCAACAAAGCCGATCGCCTCATAGGCTTTCATAGAAGGATACAGGCCGCGCTCTTCGGGCAGGTAACCGATGGCATGGGCGACATCGTGCGGCCGTGCTGCGCCGAGCACCCGGCGCTCGCCCTCGTCGGGATCGATTATCCCCAGCAGCATGCGCAGCGTGGTTGTCTTGCCCGCGCCATTGGGGCCGAGGATACCGTAGATCGCACCTTCCGGCACGCTGATATCGATCCCGTCGACAGCGGTGAAGCCGTCAAAGCGCTTGACGAGGCCGCGCGCCTCGATGGCGAGCGGGCGGTCGGCGAGCTTGCACACGCTTTCCGCCACTTGCCAGTGTCCCAGGTCCATCTTCATAGCTAAGGTCGGTTAACCCTCGCAAGTGAACAGGAGCACCCGCAAGTTTGGTTAACGGGCCGGTAATCCGCGAACTGATCGCCGATCTCGAAAATGAGGCGCGGAGTCTCGGTTTCGTCGCGTTCAGCATTGCTTCTGCTGCGCCCGATCAAGCGCGCTCTGCCCGGCTGCGCGAATGGCTCGATCAGGGCATGCAGGGCGAGTTGGGCTGGATGGCCGAAAGGTTCGACCATCGCGCTTCGCCGCAAGGGCTGTGGCCGCAAGCGCGTAGTGTGATCTGCGTGGGCATGAGCTATGCTCCCGCTGTCGATCCCATGGCTCTCGAAGCCTCGCCGCACGTGGCGCGCATCTCGGCCTATGCACAAGGCGCGGACTATCACGATGTCGCCAAGAAGGCGCTGAAGGCCCTAGCCCGCTGGCTGGTCGCGCAAGCACCCGTGCGCGCCCTGGGCGAGATCGGCGTCAAGGTTTTCACCGACACCGCGCCAGTGATGGAAAAGCCGCTGGCGCAGGCAGCTGGCCTCGGCTGGCAGGGCAAGCATACCAATCTGGTCAGCCGGGCGCATGGCTCGTGGTTGTTCCTTGGCGAAATCTACACTTCGCTTGAGCTTGAGCATGCTCAGGCAGAGGCAGATCATTGCGGATCGTGCCGCGCCTGTCAGGATATTTGCCCTACCGATGCATTCCCCGCGCCCTATCGGCTCGATGCGCGGCGCTGCATCAGTTACCTCACGATCGAACACAAAGGCCCGGTCCCGCATGAATTCCGCGAGGCGATCGGCAATCGCATCTACGGCTGCGACGATTGCCTGGCGGTGTGCCCGTGGAACAAATTTGCCGACACCGCGCGCACCCACGCGAAATTCCTGCCGCGCGCCGAACTGGCGGCGCCAGAGATCGCCGACCTGCTGACGCTCGACGATGCAGGTTTCAGGGCGCTGTTCTCAGGCTCGCCGATCAAGCGGATCGGGAGGAACCGGTTCGTGAGGAATTGCCTGATTGCGGCGGGCAACAGCAGCGATCCTGCCTTGCTGCCGCTGGTGGAAACGCTGCGCGCCGATCCCGATCCGGTTGTGGCCGAAGCGGCGGACTGGGCCAAGGCCAAGCTTACAGCAATTCCTTGAGCGGGGTCTCGGCATTGGCCAGCGCGGCCAGTTCGGGGCTCGCTCCAGCCTCGACGAGCTTGCGGCCCTGCACATAGTCCTTGGTGGCATTGACGCAGTCGAGCGCCAATACACGGCCTTCCTTGAGGTAGACCACCGAGAAGCTGCGCGCATCGGGATCGCCGCGCACCACGGTGGCGTCATAGCCCAGGTTAATGCCCGCAGTCTGAAGGCGAAGGTCGTACTGGTTGGACCAGAACCAGGGAAAGGCGTGATAGGGCGCGCCCTGCCCGCAAATATGCTTGGCGACGCAGGTCGCCATATCGTTGGCATTCTGCACCGATTCGACGCGCATCACAGCCCCGCCAGCGAAGGCGCAGGCAAAAGCAGCGCAATCGCCAATCGCATAGACATCCGGCAGCGAGGTGCGACACAAATCGTCGACGTCGACGCCATTGCCGCCTGCAGCTCCCGCCGCGATCAGCGGGCCGACCGCCGCGACAATCCCGATCCCGACAATCACTGCGCCGGCGGGGATGACCTCGCCGCTTGCCAGCTTCACCCCGGTCACCTTGTCGCCGTCGCCATCATCGACAAAGCCTTCGACCGCGACCCCGGTGCGCAGGTCAACCCCGTGGTCGCGGTGTTCCTTTTCGTAGAAAGCCGATAGCTCCTCGCCAGCGACGCGGGCAAGCACGCGCGGCAGGGCTTCGAGCAGGGTGACCCTGCACCCGACCTTGGTCAGCACCGCAGCCGCCTCAAGCCCGATATAGCCGCCGCCGATCACCACCACGTCGCGCACCCCGAAATCAACCTCGGCCATCAGCAAGTCGACATCCTGCCGGGTGCGCACGGCGTGGACCCCGGCCAGCTCGGAACCCGGGCACGACAGGCGGCGCGGATCGCCCCCGGTCGCCCAGACCAGCTTGCCGTAGCCGAACTGGTCACCGTCACCGAGGGTCAGCTGGTGCGCGGCTGGATCGATCGCGGTGACTTCCTTGCCGAGATGGAAGCTGATGTCCTTGTCCGCCCAGAAGGTCGGCGGGCGGATATAGAGCCGGTCGAAGGTCTTTTCGCGGGCGAAGTATTCCTTCGAGAGCGGCGGGCGTTCGTAAGGATACTCCGGTTCGCGGCCGATCACTGCCACCGTGCCCACAAACCCGGCTTGCCGCAGCGCGATGGCGCACTGTGCCCCGCCATGGCCCGCTCCAACAATCACGACATCTGCATGTTCCATGGCTGCTCGTTTGGCGAATTTGCCGCGTGCGTCAATGGTCAAGCGCGGTCAGGCCAGCGCTTCGGCGACGATTGCAAGCGAGCGGTGACGCGCCGCCTGATCGTAGAGCGAACCGCCGAGGATGAGCTCGTCGGCTCCGGTGCGCTCGATGAAGTTAGCGATCTCGCGCCGGATCGTCTCGGGTCCACCAACCGCGCGCACTGCCCGCATCGCGTCGAGCGTGGCGAGTTCGTGGGGGTGGAGCGTCTCGCGGTAGCCCTCGACCGGCGGTCGCAAGCGGGTCGGCCCGCCAGTGCGGAAGGCGACGAAGCTCTGCTCCATCGACGAAGCGAGGAAGGTGGCCTCCTCGTCCGTATCGGCAGCAAGCACAGTCATCGCCACCATGGCGTGCGGCTTGTCGAGAGCGTCGGAGGGCTTGAAGTGGTCGCGATAAGTCCTGAGCGCCTGGTCCAGCAGTCCAGGCGCGAAATGCGAGGCAAAGGCATAGGGCAGGCCCAGCAAAGCGGCGAGCTGCGCGCCGAACAGGCTGGAGCCCAGGATCCACATGTCGACCGGCGCGCCTTCGGCCACCGAAGTGCGGATCGGCAGGTGCTGGTCCTGCGCGAAATAGGCCTGCAATTCGACCACATCCTGCGGGAAGAATTCCGCCGCGCGCGCCACGTCCTTGCGCAGGGCATTGGCCACGCGCATGTCGGCTCCCGGCGCGCGGCCGAGCCCGAGATCGACCCGGCCGGGGAACATCGCATTGAGCGTGCCGAACTGCTCTGCGATCACCAGCGGGTTGTGATTGGGCAGCATCACCCCGCCCGCGCCCAGCCGGATTGTTTTGGTGGCATGTCCGACATGGGCAAGCACGACCGATACTGCCCCGCCGACCAGCCCGTCCATGCCGTGATGCTCGGCAGTCCAGTAGCGGGCGTACCCGGCGTCCTCCGCGGCCTTGGCGGTCGCAGCGGTTTCCGCCAGAGCGTCTGCGGCAGTGAAACCCTCGCGGATCGAGACGAGATCGAGAACCGAAAGCGGAATCATGAAACGGGGCTAAATCCTGAAAGCGTGCGCAGCAATAGCGCGATGTCGCGCGGGCGGGAGAGGCGATGGTCGCCGTCCTTGATCAGGGTGACGCGCACGTCGCTTGCCCTGAGGTCGGTTGAGAGCCGCAGCGATACATCCCACGGCACGTCGCGGTCAAGCTGGCCATGGATCAGGCGCACCGGGCAATCGATCCGAATTTCCTTGTCGAGCAGGCGGTTGGCCTGCCCGTCGGCCCAGAACCCGGGGTGCATCGGCGTGGGTTCGGGGTCATAGGGATTGGCATCGTAGACGGTCTCGCCAGCCGCCAGCTTTTTCTTGTCGGCCGGTTTGCGGCCCCAGTCGGTGAAGTCGGGGGCAGGGGCAATGCCGAGCAGCCCGGCGCGGCGCTCCGGCGGCAAGGCGAGCGCGACCAGCAGCATCAGCCAGCCACCCATCGACGATCCGACCAGCAGCACCGGCTTGTCGTCGCAATTCGCCGCGATCAGGCCGAGCACCTCGTCGCGCCACAAGGAGAGCGTGCCATCGGCAAAATGGCCCTCACTCTTGCCGCAACCCGAATAGTCGAGCAACAGGCAGGCGCGCCCGTTTCGTTCGGCCCATTCGAACACGGCGGTCGCCTTGCTGCCTGCCATGTCCGACATGTAGCCGGGCAGAAAGACGATCACCGGGCCATCATCATCGCTCGCGCCCGCGCAAAAGCGATAGGCGATGCGCAGGCCTTGAGCTGTCGTGTGAAAGCGAGTCGCGGTCATGCCTCAGCCCTGCTGCCCTCCGCCATCGACGATATAGCGGCTGCCATTGCAATAGCTGGCGGCATCGGAAAGCAGGAAGGTGACGAGTTCGGCCACTTCCTCGGGCAGGCCATAGCGCCGGAGCGGGTTGGTTGCGATGATGCCGTCGCGCATGCCATTGCCGCGTCCGCTGGACGTCTCGATCGAGCGCATCATCCGGCTGTCGATCGCGCCGGGATGCACACTGTTTACCCGGATGCCTTGCGGCCCGTAACCCTCGGCGGCAGAGCGGGTCAGTCCGATCACCGCGTGCTTCGATGCCGAATAGGCGGCCATTCCGCCGCCGCCCCGGTAGCCGGCGATGCTCGAGGTGTTGACGATGGAGCCGCCGCCATTGGCGATCATCATCGGAATCACATGTTTGAGGCCAAGAAAGACCCCAGTGACGTTGACGGCCATGACCTGCTCGAAATCGGCGAGCTCGACCTCATGCAGCATGGTGACGCGGCCTTCGATCCCGGCGTTGTTGAAGAACATCGCTGCTGGCCCCGGTCCCTCGCTGCATTGCGCGACGATCGAGCGCCAATCGTCCTCGCGGGTAACATCCGCGACGATCTGCACGCAGTCGGGGATCGAACGGGTGAGCCCGGCCCAATCGGCTTCGGCCCGGTCTACCGCGACGATCCGGGCGCCGCGTTCCGCCAGCTTCCTGGCCGTGGCCGCACCGATAAATCCCGCCGCGCCGGTAATCAGCGCAACGCGCCCCGCCATGTCCTGCATCCTGTCCGCTCTCCGTGCTGGTGTTGGCCAAATCATGCGCGAAAGCGGACGGCACGGCAAGGACGGTTGAGCCTCGCGCGCTGCCCGGCTAAGGGCCAGTCCATGTCAGACCTGTTCAAGATCAGCCTGCCCGATGGATCGGTGCGGGAAATGCCGCGAGGCACCTCTCCCGCCGACGTCGCCATGGCGATCGGCCCCGGCCTGGCCAAGGCGGCGCTCGCTGCACGGATTGACGGCGAGCTGGTCGATCTCACCCGGCCCTTTACCGGCGATGTCAGCCTGGCGCTGGTCACTTCGCGCGACGAAGCCGACGCGCTCGAACTGGCTCGCCATGATTTCGCGCATGTCCTCGCCGAGGCGGTGCAGGCGCTGTTTCCCGGGACCCAGATCACCTTCGGCCCGGCGACCGACGACGGCTTCTACTATGACGTGATGGCCCCGGCGGGCCGCGAGCCGTTCGGTATGGACGACCTGCCCGCAATCGAGGAGCAGATGCGCGCGATCATCCGCGCCGATAAGCCGCTCAGGCGCGAGGTGTGGTCGCGCCAGCAACTGATCGATCGCTGGCAAGGGCAGGGCGAAAGCTTCAAGGCGCAATGGGCCGCCGAATTGCCGGAAGGCGAGGAGCTTACGGTCTACTGGTCTGGGGCCCCGGGAGAAAAAGATTCCTGGCTCGACATGTGCCGGGGGCCGCACCTGCCCTCGACCGGCAAGCTCGATCCCTCGGCTTTCAAGCTGATGCGCGTTGCCGGGGCCTATTGGCGCGGCGATCAGGCCAATGCCCAGCTCACCCGCATCTATGGCACCGGCTGGCTCAACAAGAAGCAGCTCGATGCGCACCTCACCCGGCTGGAGGAAGCGGCAAAGCGCGATCACCGCAAACTGGGGCGCGAGATGGATCTGTTCCACTTGCAGGAAGAAGCCCACGGTTCGGTGTTCTGGCACCCCAAGGGCTATCGCATCTGGCGCGAGCTTGAGGCCTACATGCGCCGCAAGATGGACGGGGCTGGCTATAGCGAGATCAAGACCCCGCAACTGATGGACGTGCGTCAGTGGGAACAGTCCGGCCACTGGGGCAAATATGCCGAGAACATGTTTGCCGTGCCCGACATCGTGCCCGAAGTGGACGAAACGGGCCAGGCCGGTGCCGCCCCCAAGGTTGCGAACGACGCCCAGTGGATGGCGATCAAGCCGATGAATTGCCCGGCCCATGTGCTGGTCTTCAAGCAAGGCATCACCTCCTATCGCGACTTGCCGATCCGGTTGGGCGAGATGGGCTGCTGCCACCGCAACGAGCCGCATGGCGCGCTGCACGGGCTGATGCGGGTGCGCCAGTTTACTCAGGACGACGCGCATATCTTCTGCACCGAGGCGCAGGTCGTCGATGAGGTGCGCGCCTTCTGCGCGCTCGCCGATGCGGTCTATGCCGACTTTGGCTTCAGTTATGAGGTCAAGCTCGCGCTGCGTCCGGAAAAGCGGTTTGGTTCGGAATCGGACTGGGACAAGGCCGAGCAGGAACTGCGCGACGCGGTTGCCGAGGCAGGCATGGCCAACGACGAATATGGCTGGGAGGAATTGCCTGGCGAAGGCGCGTTCTATGCGCCCAAGCTCGAATGGCACCTCACCGACGCGATCGGCCGGACCTGGCAGGTCGGCACGATCCAGGGCGACCGGGTGCTGCCCGAGCGGCTCGATGCCAGCTACGTCGGCGAGGATGGCGAGCGGCATCGACCGGTCATGCTGCACCGCGCGATCTTTGGCAGCTACGAGCGCTTCATCGGCATCCTGATCGAGCATTTCGCTGGCCGCCTTCCGGTCTGGCTGGCGCCGGTACAGGCGGTGGTCGCGACCATCGTTTCCGATGCGGACGACTACGCGGGCGAGGTCGCGGCCAGGCTGGCGGCGGCTGGCATCCGGGTCGAGAGCGACCTCAGAAACGAGAAGATCAACTACAAGGTGCGCGAGCACAGCCACGCCAAAGTTCCGCATTTGCTGGTGGTCGGCAAGCGCGAGGCCGAGGAAGGCACGGTCGCAGTTCGCACGTTGGGGCAGGAGCATCAGAAAGTGATGAGCCTCGATGAAGCGATCGCGATGCTCAAGGACGAGGCGACTCCGCCCGATTTGCGCTGATTGGGCCAGAGTGATTGCCCGCGAACTGATCGGCACCGCGCAGGTGCCCGACGGCGAGGAACTTGAGCTCTATCGCCACGATCGCGATTTCATGATCGTGATCGGCAACAACGAGCTGATGTCCACGCGCCGCTGGGGCTCCGAGGTCGCGCTTGCCGAAATGGCGATCGAGCGGCTGGGCGCAGCAGCCTCACCTCACCTGCTGATCGGTGGCTATGGTATGGGCTTCACCTTGCGCGCCGCGCTAGCGAAGTTGGGGCCGCAAGCGCGACTCTCGCTGGTTGAGCTGGTCCCGGAGATCATCGCTTGGGCGCGCGGACCAATGGCCGAACTGGCCGCCGGGTGCCTCGACGATCCGCGGGTCACGCTCGAAATGGGCGATGTCGCGCCGGTGATAGCGCGCGCGCGTGCCAGCTTCGACGCCATCCTGCTCGATGTCGACAATGGCCCCGACGGTCTGGTGCGCGAAGATAACAAAGCGCTCTATGCGAGCCGCGGGCTTTCTGCGGCGAAAGCGGCGCTGCGCCCGGGCGGTGTGCTGGCGATATGGTCCGCCGGGCCCGATCCGGGGTTCCGGCGGAAACTCGAAAAAGCGGGCTTTGAGGTTGACGAGGTAAGGGTTGCGGCGCGCTCGAACGGCAAGGGCACCAAGCACACGATCTGGTTTGCGCGGCCCGCAGGCCGCAAAAACTAGAACGGCGCGGCGTTTCCGGCCAGGATCAGCGCGAGCGCGCAGCCAATCACGATCGAACTGCGCAGCAGTTCGAGGCGCAGGTCAGGCTTGGTTGCAAGAGCGATGATGCGGGCCATGGCGGCAGAATGCGCCCAGACAGGTTACCGAAGCGTTAAGATCCTGCGGCTGGCATCTGTTGGCTGGCGCAGTGGAACCCGCCGCCGCCAGCGAGCACGCAATCGGCGCGCAAACCGATGGTTTCGCGGTAGGGAAACAGGGCAGCGATGGCGGCGACCCCTTCGTCATCGTGCGGCGAGCCGAAGGTTGGAACCACGACCAGCCGCGAAGTGATCGCGAAATTCATGTAGCTGGCCGGTTCGATCCGCGCCCCGGCTTCATCGGCGCGCTCGATCCTTCCGGGCGAGGGCACTTCGCGAACCTCCAAACCAAATGCCACGGCCCGCGCTCTGGCATCGGCATAGATTGCGGCATTGGGATCGTCGGCGCCGCTCGGTCGGGGCACGGCAAGCACGCCAGGCGCGACAAACCGGGCGAGGTTGTCGACATGGCCGTCGGTGTGATCGTTGATCAGCCCTTCGCCTAGCCACAACACCCGGGTCAGGCCAAGATCGCGCGTCAGCCGCTCCTCGATCTGCGCTCGCGAGAGTGAGGGATTGCGATTGGGATTGAGCAGGCATTGCTCGGTCGTGACGACCAGCCCGGTGCCATCCACGTCGATCGCGCCGCCTTCGAGGATCCAGTCTGCGACATGCACTTCCAGACCCGCATCGCGGGCGATTTCCGCGCCGATCTCCTGGTCGCCATGCATCAAGTACTTGCCGCCCCAGCCGTTGAAGTCAAAGCGCTGCGCTGCGCGCCGCCCGCCGTGGCCCAGCATGACCAGCGGCCCGGTGTCGCGCAGCCAGACATCTCCATAGCGGCGGCGCTCGAGCGTAACCCTGTCCGAGACCAGGCTGCGCGCGCGCGCGTCGTTGGCTTCGTCGCGCACCGAGAAAGCCCGGCCACTCCTCGCTATCGTGCGGAAAGCCGATCCACAGCCAGTCTTGCGGATGCCATTCGGGAGGAAAGTGCAGGTCCACTCAGCACCCGCCGCCACTTGCCTTGGCGGCAGCGCAGCTTGCGTCCCTCGCAGCGCGGAACTCGTCGCCCTGGTACCAGTTCGGCCAGTCCTCGCTATCGGCAAGCGAGCGCCCGAGTCTGTAGAACAAGCGAAGTTCGCGCAGGATGCCCGACCAGTCCCAGCTTTCCGAATACTCGTCGCTGGGTGCGTGATAGCGTTTGGCGATGTAGTCCTCGGCGAAGGCCTTGCCTGCCGCCACTCCGCCGTTCTCGAGGTCCTCGCCAGCCTCGACGTAAAACATCGGCACGCCGCGCTTGGCGAAGCTGAAATGATCGGAGCGATAATAGAACCCCTTTTCGGGCGACGAATCCGGGGTCATGTACCTGCCCTCGGCGGCAACCGCATCCTGCAGCACTGCATCGAGTTCGGACTTGCCGCCGCCGATCACCTTGACATCGCGCGCCGGGCCATGCGGATAGAGCGCGTCCATGTTGACCCCGCCGACCGTGCGGGCCAGCGGATAGACCGGATTGGCTGCGTAGTATTTCGAACCCAGCAGGCCCGATTCTTCGGCACCGAGCGCAATGAACAGCACACTGCGCTCGCTTGCGCCCGCTTGCCGGTACATGTCAGCGAGCGCGACCAGCGCCGCCGTGCCGGTGGCGTTGTCGACCGCACCATTGCAAATGCTGTCTGCCTCGGTCGGAGCGCAACGCCCGAGATGATCGTAATGCGCTGTATAGAGGACATATTCTTCCGGCCTGGTGCGACCGGGAAGCAGCCCGATCACATTGGCGGTGGTGGTCTCGCGGATCTCGTTGGTAAGGGAGAGACTGGCCGACAGGCCTATCGGCACCGGGCGGAAACCTTTCTGCTTGGCAAGGGCCGACAGCGCTGCAAGGTCCTTGCCGCCAGCTGCGAGGATCTGCTCGGCGACACCCTTCTGGATCCAGCCGTTGAACTGCGTTTCGCTGGCACCGCCATCGCTGCTGCGCGCGAAGGCCTGCGGCCCCTGTCCGCTCGATTCAACGACATTCCAGCCGTAAGCAGCCGGGAACGTGTCGTGGACGATCAGCGCGGCGGCTGCGCCTTGCCTTGCGGCTTCCTCGTATTTGTAGGTCCAGCGCCCGTAATAGGTCATCGCCCGGCCATTGAAGAGGCCTTCTTGCCCATCTATTTCATAGTCGGGATCGTTGACCAGGATCACTGCAGTCTTGCCGCGCATGTCGAGCCCGGCATAGTCGTTCCAGCCCTTTTCGGGCGCGACAATGCCATAGCCGACAAAGACCAGCTCGCTGTTTGCGATGTCGATTTGGGGGGTTACGCGATAGGTGCCGCCCATGAAATCGGGGCCAAAAGCGAACTGCAACGGCCTTGCAAGGCCCTTGCCGCGCACCTGCAAGGGCGAAACCCTGGTAGCATTGATCTCGACCAGCGGCACCGCTTGCGTCCAGCTGCCCTTGTTGCCCGCAACCAGTCCGACCTTGGCGAATTCGCGCTCGATCGTGGCGATCGCCATGCGGTCGCCAGGAGTGCCGGGAGCGCGGCCTTCGTACTCGTCGCCAGAGAGGGTGCGCGTCACTTCCTTCATGATCGTCGCCGATACTTCGGGCAGGACTTCGACAGGCGGCGGCAGCGGGGCCTGCGGCGCGGGCGTGGCCGCGCAGGCGGCGAGGGTCAAGGCGGCAAGGCAGACGAAAAGCGGTTTCATGGTGCGACCTTCGACATAGCGGGATTGCCGCTCCGTGGCGGCTGCGAGGCCTTGGTTGCCAGAGCCGACCGCCCGCATCAAGCCGGGGTTGCACTGCCGATGCCGACGTAGCATGGACCGGGGCATGAACCCGGACTGGCAAGGAGCGATCGAGCGGGCGAGCGCGCATTCGCCGTTCCTGTCGCGCGCGCTCGATCGCCTGCCCGAACTGCGGGCGATTGCCGAGGCTGGCCAGGGCGAGGAAGCACTCGCATTTGCCCGCCGCGCCGGGCAAGGTCACGAGGATCTGCGCGTCGGCTTGCGGCGTGAGCGCATGGCGCTCTCGCTTGCCTTGGCGCTTGGCGATCTTGCCGGGGCCTTTCCCTTGGCGCGGGTCTGCCAGGAACTCAGCCTGTTTGCCGACCGCGCGCTCGATGCCGCGATTGCCGAGGCGATTCGCAACCGCGCGCCTGATAGCTCGCCGCGCGGCTTTACTGGCCTGGCGCTGGGCAAACATGGCGCGCAGGAGCTGAACTACAGCTCCGACATTGATCCGATCCTGCTTTACAACCCTGCCAGCCTGCCGCGCCGCGAGCGCGACGAGCCGGGCGAGGCGGCGCAGCGTGTTGCCCGCCGCGTAGTCGAGACGCTCGGCGATGTCACCGGCGAGGGCTATGTCTTCCGCGTCGACCTGCGATTGCGCCCGGCTTCGGAAGTCAGCCCCTTGGCGATCTCGTTCGATGCAGCGCTCACTCATTATGAAAGCTCGGCGCTCGCCTGGGAGCGGGCCGCCTTCATCCGCGCCCGGGTCTGCGCGGGCGACCTTGCCGAGGGCGAAGCGTTTCTCGCCGCGATCCGGCCCTTCGTCTGGCGCAAGGGCCTCGATTTCGGGGCGATAGCCGAGATTTCCCGGCTGACCGCGCGAATCCGCGAGGCCAACCGCGAATCGCAGGTTCCCGGTCCCGGTTTCGATCTCAAGAAAGGGCGCGGCGGCATCCGCGAGATCGAATTCTACGCCCAGACCCACCAGCTCATCCATGGCGGCCGCAACCCCGCGCTGCGCCTGCGGGGCACCCGCGCCACGCTCGATGCATTGGCGGCAGGTGGTCTGATCCCGCCCGAAGACGCGGTCCTGCTTGGCGAGAGTTACGACCGGCTACGCATGATCGAGCACCGACTGCAGATGGTCCACGACCAGCAGACCCACAGCCTGCCCGTGCGCACTGACGCGCTCGATGGTGTGGCCAGGCTCGATGGCCTGCGCAATGGTGACGCGCTGATTGCGGAGGTGCGCGTGATCAGCGAGGCGGTCGGCATGCGCTACGACGACCTTCTGCGCGCCAATGCCGCAGCGCAAGGCAGCACCTCCTTGCCCGCTACCGGACCGGAGCTGGAGAGCGAATTGGGGCGCATGGGCTTTGCCGATCCGCACGGCATTGCCGAGCGCCTCGCCGACTGGCAGTCGGGCAAGTACAAGCCGCCTTCGACACGATCAAGCCTGCACTACTGGATGCGCTTGCCCATGCGCCCGAGCCCGAGCAGGCGCTGCTGCGCTGGGAGCGGCTGCTTGCCAACCTGCCGAGCGCGCTGAACCTGTTTCACTTGCTCGAGGCGCGCCCCGGCCTGCTCGAGCTGCTGGCGCGGATCATCTCGCTCGCTGACCCGCTTGCCGAGGAACTGGCGCGGCGGGCAGACCTGCTCGATCCCCTGATCGATGCCAGCGCTTTCGAATTGCCGGGGGATGTTGCGCAACTGACCGCGCAGATGGCGCGGCGCGAAGCACTCGATGGCTACGAACAGGTGCTCGACACAGTGCGCCGCGACGTCGGCGAGCTGCGCTTTGCCCTGGGTGTCCAGCTGGTCGAGGGGGCGAGTGACCCGCTCGCGGTCGGGGCTGCGCTCTCGCGCCTTGCCGAAGCTGCCATCGCGGTGCTGGTCGAGGCGGCGCAAGCCGATTTCCGCAAGGCACACGGCGAAGTGCCGGACAGCGAACTGGTCATCCTCGGGCTTGGCCGGCTGGGCGGCGGCATGCTGACCCATGCCTCGGACCTTGATCTCGTGATGCTGTTCACTGGCGAGCATTCCGCCGAATCGCATGGTGCCCGTCCGCTAGGCGCGACCGCCTATTACAACCGGCTGTCCCAGCGGGTGATTGCGGCGCTTTCCGTGCCCACTGCCGAAGGCGCGCTTTACGAGATCGACACGCGGCTGCGGCCTTCCGGCGAGCAGGGGCCGCCTGCTGCCAGTCTCGACAGCTTCGCGCGCTATCAGCGTGAGCAGGCCTGGACCTGGGAGCACATGGCGCTGACCCGGGCTCGCCCGGTTTTCGGATCGCCCGAGGCGCGCGAGCGGATTGCAGCGATCGTGCACCAGGTGCTGTCGGCACCGCGCGATCCCGAGACACTGCGCCGCGACGTGCTCGAGATGCGCGCCCGAATGGCCGGGCACAAGCCGCCCTCCGGCCCGCTCGACGTCAAGTTGCTGCGCGGCGGACTGGTCGATCTCGAATTCCTGGTCCACTATCTGCAATTGCGCCATGCGACCGGCTTGCTGCCAGGTCTGGTCGAAGCGGTCGGCGCACTGGCCGACAAGGGCTTGCTTGATCAGCGCGCGGTCGGCGCTTGCGAGACAATGAGTCGCCTGCTCATTACATCGCGCTTGCTTTCGCCGGACGGGCACCTGCCCCATCGGGCAGGCTGCACGGTGCTTGCCAAGGCTTGCGGTTTCAGCGACTGGAATGACATTGCGGTCGCCATCGGTGAGGCTCGCCGATTGGTCGCTGGAATGTGGGCCGATCACTTCGGCGAAATCCTGGAGATCGAGCAGTGAGCAATTTTCCCCAAGTCGGTGACCCTTTGCCTGACATTGCCATGCAGACCCCTGATGGTGATGCAATCCGGCCTTCCGATTTCAAGGGGCGCAAGCTTGTGCTGTTCTTCTATCCTAAGGACGACACTCCGGGCTGTACCACCGAGAATATCGATTTCTCCGCGCTCAAGCCCGAATTCGACAAGGCAGGCGTCGCCTTGCTCGGAGTGAGCAAGGATCCGCCCAAGAAGCACCAGTCGTTCATTGCCAAGCATTCCCTTGCCGCGCCGCTTGCCAGCGATGCAACCGAAGGCGGCTTGTCCGACGCGCTTGGCATCTGGACCGAGAAGCAGAATTATGGCCGAACCTATATGGGCATGGTGCGCAGCACTTATCTGGTCGACGCCGAGGGGCGGATTGCGCAGGTCTGGCCCAAGGTGAGGGTCAAGGGCCATGCGCAGGACGTGCTCGCGGCCGCGCAGGCGCTTTGATTTCAACGCACCAGACGCTCGGCGGCGCGATTGCCGCCGCTCTCGAGGCTTGCGAACCCTACGCCAAGGTGCGCGCAACCCGCCTTGCCGCGCGCCATTGGCGACAAGGCAAGCTCGCTTTCGCCTTTCCCAAGCCGATGCCAGAGCGCCCCGGCAGGCCGGACAAGCCGGAATTGCTGGCACCGCGCATGATGCCCCGGCGCGGGCGCGGTCAGTCGCTGCGTGGACGAATCGCGCTGTTCCATGCCCTGGCCCACATCGAATTCGTTGCCATCGATCTCGCGCTCGACATGGCCGGGCGGTTTGGCGCGGAAATGGGCGAGGGCTTCGTCAGCGATTTTCTTGCTGTCGCTGCCGACGAAGCGATGCACTTCGTTTTGCTCGACCGGCATCTGCGGACCATGGGTAGCCACTATGGCGCATTGCCCGCGCACGACGGGCTTTGGCGAGCCGCGCATGATACGCGCCACGACGTTTCGGCTCGGCTGGCAGTCGTGCCCATGGTGCTCGAGGCGCGCGGTCTCGACGTCACGCCGATGACGCGCGAACGGGTCCTGGCGGCAGGCGACGAACGCGGCGCAAAGATCCTGAGTCGCATACTTGACGACGAAATCCGGCACGTTGCGGCCGGCACAAGGCATTTCATCGCCGAGTGCGAGCGACGCCAATTCGAGCCGCGCGACCAATGGAAAACCCTAATAAACCGTCATTTCAGCGGGGCCGTTAATCCGCCGTTCAACGACTCAGCGCGCCGCTCAGCCGGTTTGTCGCGGGAATGGTATGCTGAGGTTGAATTGTAACCGGTTCGCTGGAACACCGGCTGCGACGAGAAGGCGGGGGGTTCCGGCTATCTCGAAAATGAACGTTTTGCGCTGAGGCGGACCGGCTCTGGCCCCGCAGCGGTGAAATGCGGTCAGGTGCGAATTGCTCCGGCCGGCAATGAAGAGAGTACGAGACTTTGCGACTTAGCCGCACGAGCCTAGTTACCGCCATTCGATCGTTTTCCCGCACCGCTGTAGCTGCCGCCTGCATGATGCTGGCGCCTGCAGCCTTTGCGAACAGTAGTTTCAACGCCGACATCGCCGCACCGCTGCGCGCCGCCAACGAAGCCAGCCAATCGGCATCGGGCGGACAGGATGAGCGTTTCCGCTCGCTGTTCAGCAACTGGCGCTCACTTGAGGCTGAAGCTGTCCCGGCGCTTGCCGCAGTAGCCGAAGCCCAGGCCCAGGTCAGCATGTCGGGCATGAGCAATGCCGTTGCGAGCTCGGTCGCCGGTTTCCGTGCGCCGCGCTCGCGGGTCTCCATCCCGTCGCGCATGCCGCTCGCCGGGCTGACCCTGACCAGCGATTACGGCATGCGGATGCATCCGGTGACGGGTCGCCGCGCCGCACACAAGGGTGTCGATCTGGCCGCGCCGGTTGGCACGCCGATCTATGCCACTGCCAATGGCACAGTCAGCAAGGCGGCCTGGTTCAGCAGCTATGGGCTTTACGTCTCGATCGAGCACGGCGGCCAGTTTCAGACGCGCTTTGCCCATATGTCGCGCCTCAATGTCGCCGAAGGACAGTATGTCAACAAGGGCGACGTGATCGGCTATGTCGGCTCGACTGGCCGCTCGACTGGCCCGCATCTCCATTATGAAGTGCGGATCGACGGGGCTGCGGTCAACCCGATCCCCTATATGAACGGCGAACACCTTGCCAATGCCGAGGATGACGCCAGGCTGGGTCGCGGCGGCGAGTAATCGGCCTGCGCCAGAGGCGCAGCGACGCAACCCTGATAGCATGTGAAACGGGCAGAGGGCCGCGCGTCGCGCCGAGCTAGCCCGCTTCGGCTTCCAATCCAGCCCGATCGAGAATCCGCACTTCGCGCCGCGAGGGCAGATCGATGACGCCTTCGGCCTTGAGCCGGGTGAACTGGCGGCTGACCGTCTCGATGGTCAGGCCAAGAATATCGGCGATCTGCTGGCGTGAGAATGGCAGGTCGAGCGTTTCAGGGCCTTCGTCGAACCGGAATTCGCAGCCCTTGGGCACGTTGAGCCGCTCAAGCATTTCGAGCAGGAAGCTGGCGATCCGCTCCGAGGCGGACTTGCGGCCGAGCAGCACCATCCACCGACGGGTACGGTCCAGTTCGCCCAGAGTGCGCTCGAGCAGCTTATGCTCCAGCTTTGGGTGGGCGCTGGCGAATACGTCGAAATCGCGGCGGCTGAATACGCAGACGCGCGATTCGGTGAGCGCAGTGACGCCGTGGCCACTCGTCCCGCCGAACGGCCTGCCGATGAAATCGGAAGGGTAAACCACGCCGACGATCTGTTCGCGACCGTCTTCGGTGTTGGATGACAGCTTGAGCACGCCGTCGATGACATTGGCGACGAGGACCGAATCTTCGCCTTCCCAGAACAGCGCTTCGCCTGGCGAGAGCACCCGCTCTCGTCCGATGGCGTTCAATGCTTCGAGTTCGTCGTGATCCAGCGCCGAGCAGATCGCCCGGTTGCGGATCACGCACATGTCACAATTGCTCACTTGCGAATCGTTACCAGCCGCCCGACCGCGTCTCAAGCCAAAGCTGCACCGCCATGCGCCTTGCTGGCCCTATTCCGCTTTCGGAGCCGCCGCCGCTGCATTGGTCGGCAAGCCGCCCATTTCGTCGACCAGCTTGATGTAGCTGTCGAGATAGGCGAGCACGATCACCTGGCCGATTTCGGTATCCTGGTAACCGCCGCCGGCAATCCCGGCGAAAGCGCCGCCGAACCAGCCGCCGCCACCGCCGCCAAAAGCGACGTCCGATTTGCGGGCATAGCCTTCGGACAGGGCCACTTCCTCGGTCGTGCGGACATTGACTACAGACAGGGTCACGCTCGCTTCACTCTTCTTGACCCGCATGCCGCCAAGCACTGCGCCGCCAAAGCCG